>NZ_JBHIRR010000007.1:0-122656 GCF_042197325.1 Bartonella sp. AA16NXGY
TAACTATCATCAAGAAAAGGGTCTGCAAACATGCCCTTTTTGGCAACAGGTTCTTTAGAGTCAACATTGCTTTTAATACGCTCTAATTGCATCAATCGATCAAGCGAAAGCACTCGTTGAAAATAGCGCCACATTTCATCATAGGGGGCAACACGGGTGCCATCATTAACCACAACCGGCGTTTCAAGCCAATTGTTGGTAATGGTTGCAAGGGACAACACATCATCAGGGACACTGGGTGCCATGGGATGATCTACTGAGATACCTTTGATGTAAACCACATTGCCCCCTGTGTTCAGTCCTATGCGGTCAATGCGGGGGAGTTTGTAAGTGTAACTGACGATAATATCACCACCTTGCGCCCCACCTGAGACAGTGATTTCCTGCGCTGTTACTTTATCAGCCGTGATTTTTGCGCGATAGCGGTAAGTCACCTTATAGCTGCTCCCTGCTAAAGGTTCGTCTCCCACCGGTGCCCAATCAATGGTGTCTCCTGTTTTTTTAAAATCTGTGCCTTCTTTAAATTCCTTGCTTCCTTGAACGATTTTGATAAACGCGGTGATGCTTTTATCAGGAACACCATCACGCCCAGCGGCAACGGCACCACGGGTGACGTTAACGGTTTTTTCTTTTGTCAACAAAAGAGACTGAATATCGGCAATAGGAAAATAATAGGGTTTAAAGGTGAAACTTGTTTTCCCTTTTGGGGGCGCAAAAATATGCGTTTCGCTAGGAACAACGCTTGTCGAAAAGTCCTCGAGTTCTTCATGACGCAAAGCCGCTAAGCGTTTGCGTTTAAAGCCATTGATATTGGCTTCTCCTTCTTGAATACTAAACACTTGGCAACCGTTATTGGCTCCCAATGCGCTCACACGGCAGCCACTCACGATATAATGCCCATGGGCGCGGTCGTACGTCGCAATAGCTTGCATGGCGGGTTCAAGCAGTGAGGGCGATTTTTGATCAATCAGAACACCATCTTGTAAAATATAAACCGGAAAGAAAGTGCCATTCTGCGCATCCTCTTTCAGTGCCCAAACAAGCTGTGCTGTTTCGCGTGCCGCTCCGGGCTCTCCTTCTGCTAAGGTACCAGGGACTTGCCCCAATAGCTCTGGATCATCTTCGTGTGTTATCCATTTTTTTTGCAGCTTCACACCAATTTCCAAGCGCCCAATCATGGCAACATTGTTGAGTACAGCTGGTGCAACGGGGAAAATATCGCCGGCAATATAAATCTTGCCATCCGTTAAAGTGACGGTCCTTGTGTCTTTGTTGACAAAAGCATCAGCCCGTTCAACGCGGTCTCCTTCTTTTGCCACAAGGCGCCCCAAGCGGTCATGCCGCCCCCTTATAATGGTTTGAACCTCATTGAGTTCACCACTTTGAATAAAGGGACGCGTGCCATAAAACACCACGCTTTGTTGTTCCTCTTTGCCGCGAGATCTGTCAATTGCAAAGGGTAAACCACTTTCATGCTTCATATTAAAACCTCAATAAAATCTTGAATTGTTCGCGAACATCGGCACGCAAAGAAATATTGATGGGTGTTTTGAGTATCTCGACACCACCATTCAGTTCATTGACGTCACACCAAAGCTTTCCAAGGGGGATATCTTGTTTGGGAATGCCGTGAACGAGAATAGAAACAAATGCTGCTTGTTTGCCATCAACATCGTGAAAATCTGTGCGGGCTGCAACAAGAAGCGCCGTGCCCATCGAGGAGGGCTGGAATCTGTTACCACAATGGCTATACACACCATCCAAAGCCTGTTCGACAGGCGCTACAGCATAGCATCTGCGATACCCAATCACGCTATTTTGGCTGTCTCTTAACACGAGATAAAGCGTGCGACCATGAAACCATTCTGCCATAAGCATATCGCGTTCATGTTTTTTGACCGAACACCACGGAAAATTTGCCAAATCCCAAGGATAATCAATTTGGTTCCAGCTTAACTCCTCGTCAAAGTCATCTATCCAATTACCAATAAGCCTGCCTTCTTCTCTTGTGAGCGTGTGATTGATCTCTGTTGTGCGCCCAAAGGAAAACAAAGTGCCCCCAGCTGTTAAGCGAACACCGCTTTCATACTCCAACATGCTGTCATCAAGGCGTGACATATTGCATTCAACAGCTTGCACATTATAACCATAGGTCCCACGGCGAAAATCAGAGCGCAAACTTTTGGAAAGATCTGTGATTGCTTCAATGGCTTCAAGGCTTTTGCGTTCAGGCAACTGATCAAAATCAAGTTGAAAGGAATTCCACCATGCCCGCCCCGTCCAAGCGGGTATAAAGCGTGCCGAAATCTCTAACCATCTCAACCCCATCTCTATTGCCGCAAGTGAGCCACGTATCCGCTGCCATTGAAGCCCTTGATCAATCAAATCATAGAGGTTTGGAACATAAGGTGTCAGTTCACCAAGCCCGTATTCTTCAATCAACCACGGCAAGAAACGGGGAGGGCGTGTGATCAGTTTTGCGCGTGAAATCCCCAAAACAGAACCATCAATATCTTGATGAAAATCGCAAGCATCAGCAAGGCGCTTTTCAAATTCCGTCGCGTTTGTGGGAAGGAGGGAGCCAACCATTAGCGCGCCCGCCCTTTAAAGTTTAAGGTGATTTTGCCAATCGATAAGATTTCTTCATCACAAACCATACTGTCTTGTGTTGGGGTAATGGCAATGACTTTCTGAACACCAGGGATCATCAGTTTTGAAATCCACCACGAGAGGCTTAATTCACGACCAATGGCTTGTTCTTGTCTCCACGCTGCTCTTAAATTTTCCTCCATTGTCGTGAGAATTTTCAAGGATGTTTCCGGTAACAGCCAAACATCTGCTTCTAAGTCCAGCACTTTTTTAACAGCAGCATGCACAATAATGGTATCATTGGTCATGATGATATTTTTTCTGTGAAGAGCTTGTGAAACTGTTTGTAAGAGATCTTCAGAGGCTGTTCCTTCTTCATTATTGCCAAAAACAGCAACATAGATGGTTGGGTCTTTGCCTTTACGATAAATAATCGCATCCTTCACACGGCTATCGGCTGTTAAGGCTATAAGCTTGTAATAGGGTTCTGTTCCACTTCCGTTTCCTCCACGGGCATGAAGCTGTATGCGTTCACGATATCTCTCGTCACTTTCCTCTTCCATGCGGGCAATACCATGCCAGTTTCCCAAAGCATCAAGAGATTCACCGGTTGCAAAGTCAAGAATGTTGTTGCGTGCTGCTTCGTTAATACGCTGCCTTAAAAGCAGTTCTCGATAGCTAAAAGCCTCAATGACTTTTACTGCCGGATCACTTTCCAAAAATGTATATTCGGGTAAAAGCTCTTTTAAATGGGTCAGAACAGCAGCGCGGATTTCCTCAAAAGAAAGTTCCGTGATGATTTCTGGTTTTGCAAGCACTCCATTCATTTTATCAATAATCCTTCCATGGTAATGGGCTTGCCTGATGGCAAATAAATGCCTTCAAAGGATAAAGAAACGTGTCCATTCTCACCCCTTTTAAAATCAATTTTTTTCAATTTAAAACGCGGTTCCCACTTGTCTAAAGCCTCAGCAACAGCAGCATAAAGAGCAACAGCAAAAGCATTATTAACCGGTGCATCAATGAGTTCAGCAACACGTGAACCATAATCACGCCGCATTACACGCGAACCAATCCGCGTTAACAAAATATCAAGGATTGATTGACGCAAATGATCAATGCCGGTTAATGGCTTTCCCGTTGTGCGGTCCATTCCACTGTTCAATTGGGACCTCCTGTCATAGAACCACCAGGGGAAACACCGCCATGAACATGTGTTGCTCCTACATTGGTGCCGTTATGTCTTAATCCACTTGAATGAATGGAAACATTATTTCCAGAATGAAGAGAGAGACTATCATTCGAATTCAGTGAAATGCTACTACCTGCCTTCAAAGAGATGTTGCCTTTTGCGTTTAAATTTATATCGCTTTCTGAAACAATCTTTATGCCTTCCGGTGCGGTAAGCTCTAGCTTGCCACCATCACCTTTTAGTGACACACCATCAGCAATCGTGAGAAGAAATTTTCCACCTGATTTGATATGAATTCCATAAGTATTTTGTTCATCATCATATTCAAGGCTGGTTCCATCAGGGTATATCGTTCGGTGAATGCTGCCCTTATCGGCTGCTTGATTAGCATCTGTATGAATGGAACCCACAATCATCCCTTGCGATAAATCCCCTGATGATGAAACAACAATTACTTGCTCTCCAATATCACGTCCTTCATAAGAACGTGTTTTACCGGCGCGGGCTTGTGTATCTGGAATCCAGTCACTGACAAGATTGCCACTTTTTATCCGATAGCGTGCGTTTTTATGGTCGACATGGCTAATCTTACCCACCACAACCATATTTGCCACACGTCTCTTTAGATCTGTGATTTCTTTATCGCGTCGCTCTAACATGTCCACCTTCAATTTTATGGTATTTGTCTTGGTTTCCCATACCTGTTTCTGGTTTAAAACCGACAAGGGGTTCAACAACTCTTTCGGTTGCATTTCCTTCATAAGGGCAGGGGATATTGGTGACGTAAGTCACGTCAAAGGTTAAAATTGCACCGTGGAGTGCTAGAGCGCCATTATCACCAAAGGCAAAAGCAATATTTTGCAGGCGGCATGTCTCAACGGTGTTGTTAAGATTGGGGTTGGCATGGAAAATCTCTTCAACTTCCCATGCTAATTGGTCAACAAAACGTGCGCCATCTTCACATGTTGCATAGCATTCAACATCTAGCGTTAAAACACGCCGCCTTAAGCCAAAATCATGTCCATCTTCAATGGTTTCATTTTGCGTTGAGATATTAATAGCTGGCATTGCTTCAATAAATAAATTGAAATCACGCATATTGAAAACATTGTCACCAGCTGCCGTCTTTGCTGCTTTGATCAACGCAACAAATGTTTCTCTTATCGTCTCACGGGGGTGCATGGGGGCTCCTGTTCAATTAAGTGCATAAAATGATTGACTAGGATTAATAATGATACTATTATCGGTTATGAGTAATAAAGTTGAAAAAATAATCAGCTTGATGAAAGCATCACCAAAGAACATTAAGTTTTCAGATTTGTTGGCTGTATGTGTCTATTTCTTTGGAGAACCACGGAACAATGGTACAAGTCATTTTGTTTTTAAAACCCCGTGGCTTGGTGACCCCCGTGTGAATATTCAAAAAGATTCTGGTAACAAAGCAAAAGCTTATCAAGTCAAACAAGTCTTACAAGCGATAGAAAGGATGAAACATGAACAATAATCATTATACATATCGTGTTTTGTGGTCGCAAGAAGATGAGGAATATGTCGGATTGTGTGCAGAATTCCCATCCCTTTCATGGTTAGATGCTCAAGCAGAGAAAGCTTTAAAAGGCATTATGGACCTTGTTTCAGAAGTTGTGGAGGACATGCAACATAATGGAGAAGAAGTTCCTGTGCCTTTGTCACATGGTAAATACAGTGGTAAGTTTCAATTAAGAATACCACCAGAACTCCATAGAAAACTTGCAATACAAGCCGCTGAAAATGGTGTGAGTTTAAACAGATACATTTCTTCTAAACTTTGAATCTTTTAAAATTCTATACACATCAAAAGAAATTTAATTTTTATGAAAACCTCTAAATTAAAACAAATGCCCGTTTTTAAGACGGATGAAGAAGCAGAAAACTTTGTTGATACTGCAGACCTTACAGATTATGACTTAACTGGTTTTAAACCCGTTCATTTTGAGTTTTTACCTAAAGAAGCGTCTATGAATATTCGCTTGCCTCAAGCGCTTATGAAGGCTTTAAAGGAAAAAGCTAAAAATCAAGCTATCCCTTATACACGCTATGTTAGGCATCTGATTGAACAGGATTTACGAAAAAGTCATCGGAATTAACCCCCTCCCATTTTAAGAACGGGAAGGGGAGTTCTATTTTTTAAATTAAGCAACCTTTTTAATGGGGCTCTCTAAATCTGTTTCGTAAGCTCGCAATAAAGGTAACATAACTGTAGGAAACTCTGAATCGCCAAAATCTGTTAGAACTGTTAAGATTTTAAGTATATTTGGCACCTCATCTTGAAGTTTGAAAATCAAAGCTTTTTCTACCAAACTCATGATGTTAATCAGAGCTGTACACTCTTTTTCATTAATATTTTCATCATTAGAAAACTGATATAAAGCTATCCATAAATCGCATAAGAAGTCGATACTGGTGTTCATTGTAAACCTCCATGGATTTGTTCTCTCAAACAAGCTAATCCTCTAGATGTGATTTTCGTTGAAGGCAGCACCTTTTCTGTACCATCCGGTCTTTGAATTGTAATAGCGGGACAATCCATGAATCCTTTCTTGATCTTGTCCTGATAAGGTAACAGAGGCGCCCCTGGAGCCCGTCGATACACCCAATCATGTTTACGCAAATAATCGGTCAAATCCTTTGGTCGTACTTCCAACATCTTTGCTGCTTCAATAAGACCAAACAAACCATCAGAACGCTTTAAACCTTCCAAAGCTTTTGCTTTTGGAGTCAATTCAGCAATGGTGTTATCCTTTTGCTCGATTTGGCTTTGTAGATGATTCAAAACACCAAGCAATGCCTCGGGTTTAGAGTAGTCAACTTGTGGTGTTGTTACTTGTTTCAAAAGCCGTTCGCATTTGTGAAGGACATTATAAACAAAAACACAATAAAGTCAATATGTTGTGTGAAATTATTTTATATGAATCCACTTAAGAATCCACACTTTTATGCATGATTCATTTGATCATTTTTTATATAAGATTGCCATGTATGAATAGACCATAAAAAGCAAATCATGATGTAAATGTTATAACGCATGTGTGCATTCAAATGAAATGAAAAGCAGATATCATTTATAACAGTTTATAAATTTTATGATACGTTTTTATCACAGCACAAATCACATTGTTTAAAAATTTAGTCGTTTGGAATTATCGATTATACGTTTAAAGAATGGTATGAGTTTTGCTCTTTTTTGAGCGAAACCTTAAAAAGGAATAATCGTTTGAAACTGTCATAAGCTTATAGGTTTAATTTATAAAGATTGCATAAAAGGATTAAGGATAAGATCACTTTTAAAACGCTTACTAAAAGTTAAAAAAACGATAAAGAGGTATTTTATATCTTATGAAATGAAAAGCCTTTTAATGAATAGATTGCAGACTAGTTTTTAAGAACGGAATTATTCGCTTCCACAAAAAAATGGAGGCGGCTAATACCACAGCAGTAAAATACTATTTTACCTTAGATATGGTACTAAAAAACGTTTTAAAAGTTACCATTTAAAAGTACAGAGCACAAATATAGAGCGATTAATTTGCAAAAAAGTTATGTTTAAAAGAAACTTATGAAAGCCTTTCTAAATACTGTTTAAACGTTTGAAACAGATGTTTATAACAGTTTCTAAAGCCTTGCGTATTGATTGTTCTTTTCTCTAAGCTTTCTACATCTTCTAAATTTTTTACATCCCTTAAGTTATTTACATTTTCTAAATTTTCTACATTATGTACATAAAAGTTAATTTGGATATTTTCATCTTTCTTTAAAAAAAGTAAAGGAAGAAGATGATAGTAAATTTCATTATGAACTAAGTTTATATCTAACACATTTTGTTTATAAGGCCCTTCAAAAGATAAATGTGTATTCCACCATTTATCTTTTTCGCCATTTTCTTTTTTAAAAGAATCTTGTGTAAACTGTGGGGTGAAATTCAGTGAAATTTGAGCATGATGTTCATCTTTGCTAAAACTAATGATTTTAACTTCTTCGAATATTTTCAAGTAAGTAATACGTCCAACCCCTTTACATCCTTCTTGAATTTTATAATCACTTTTATAAGAAGAGAAAGATTTGATATTCTCTTTTGTAAATCCATCTCCATTATCAAAAACACTTATAGAAAAAATTGGTTGATTCTCCCACAAATCTGCATTGCCATAAAGTTGGAATAAAATATCAATTTTTGTTGCATGAGCTTGTATAGAGTTAACGATAGATTCCTTAAGAACTGTAACGATATTCGTTTCTGAAGAAAGATCGCGGATTATAGCATTAAGATTGACAAGCATAAGTACACCAATATATTTTATTTATATATCTCGTTGTAATATTTAAATTTTATAATGATATTAAACACACTATTCCTGATGAAAAGTTAATAATTTCTCACCATAAGAGATATTGTATATGCTTGATAACGGTTTTTGTATAGAGGTATTGGACAAGATCTCCACACACTAAAAATAAAGACTAACCAAAATTTGAAAAACTTTATTAGAATCAGAATAAAATACTTATTCTTTCTAAAGGATTTTTCAAATGTTACCCCCTTTGGTAAAACTTTACGCAAACTTCGTATTGTTCGCTCAGAACGCCTCTATAGATATGGCTAAGAAATTAGACATATCTGTATCATTTTTATCTTCTGTAGAAATTGGCAAAAAATCTGTTCCTGTAGGACTGTAGGAAAAGATAATTGAACTCTATGATTTAGATCAAGAGAAGGCTTTACTCTTAAGAAAAGAAGCTTATGTTTGTCGCAAAAGTTTTACAATCAAGACTTCTGATCCGTTGAGGCATGAAGCTGTTGGTGAGTTTGTTAGAAATTTAGAGAATTTTTCACAACAAAACTTAGCAGAATTAAAAGACGTTCTTGAGAAAGTTTGCAAAAAAAGAGGCGTCCTATAGAGATAGGTTGAAAAATCCTATTCCCTTAACTTTATTAAGGCATCCCTCGCAGTAAAAAAGATATGAATTCCAAAAACTTAATAGGAATATAAAGCTATATGGTGGGCGATGAGAGACTCGAACTCCCGACATCCTCGGTGTAAACGAGGCGCTCTACCAGCTGAGCTAATCGCCCAATGCAATGATCAGCAATTGAATGGAGACTATTTAAGGAAGAATTTTTCTAAACGCAAGAATAAAGATGGGATTTGATAATTTTTTTTAAAAATGCATAATCCTTCTTGACATGAACGCATGAACCCCTTACACGACCGCTTGTACCAAATTAAATTGGTTCGAAAAAAATGCGCGGGTGTAGCTCAGTTGGTTAGAGTGCTGGCCTGTCACGCCGGAGGTCGCGGGTTCGAGCCCCGTCACTCGCGCCATTTCGTGATTCCTTATGAAATTTCCTTTTTAAAATATCCATATGCTATGAGTAATGTGGTGGAGTGTTTGATCGGGGAATAAATATGTTTTTTCTTTCTTTTTATATGGTTTATAAGAATAGGGCTTGCGTCTTTCTTTGCTCTGCGTTACCTATGCCGATAAGAAAAGTATCGCTCTGTATGCCTTAGAAGCAGTATGAATAGAGTTAATAGAGCGATTGTTAAATTTGTCTGTTTGGTCTCGCAATATTGAATCATTGTGTTAAACTCAGGCATTTCGTTACGATGGAAGAGGGTTATGGCTTATTTATTGAGCTCTTATTTGCCAGTCTTGATTTTCATTATTGTGTCAGCGGTTATTGCTGGAGTTTTGTTGATTACACCTTACATTGTAGCATATCGTTCCCCCGATCCTGAAAAATTATCGGCTTATGAATGTGGGTTTAATTCATTTAGTGATGCACGCATGAAGTTTGATATTCGTTTCTATTTGGTATCAATTTTATTTATTATTTTTGATCTTGAAGTTGCATTTCTTTTTCCTTGGGCTGTTTCATTCGAATCAATAGGTATGTTTGGCTTTTGGTCGATGATTGTGTTTTTAGCGATTTTGACTATTGGATTTATATATGAATGGAAAAAAGGAGCCCTTGAATGGAATTAAGATCTAATAATTCAACGATTGAGGCTCCAAAACCAAAAGGAATCATTGATCCAAATACTGGTGGGCTGATAGGATCTGACAATAAGTTTTTTCGTGATATCAATGCTGAATTATCAGATAAGGGTTTTTTAGTTACCTCGGCAGATGCTTTGATTACTTGGGCACGTACCGGTTCTTTAATGTGGATGAGTTTTGGTTTGGCTTGTTGTGCTATCGAAATGATGCAATGCTCAATGCCTCATTATGATAATGAGCGTTTTGGATATGCACCACGAGCTTCACCCCGCCAGTCAGATGTGATGGTGGTGGCAGGTACTCTGACAAATAAGATGGCTCCTGCTTTAAGAAAAGTGTACGATCAGATGCCAGAGCCACGTTATGTGATTTCTATGGGATCATGTGCAAACGGTGGGGGATATTATCATTATTCCTATTCAGTAGTGCGGGGATGTGATCGTATCGTGCCTGTCGATATATATGTCCCAGGGTGTCCACCTACAGCAGAGGCATTATTATACGGCATATTGTTGCTACAGAAAAAAATCCGTCGTACCGGATCCATAGAGCGATAGAGAGTTTTTTTGTCATGGTGGATGAAACATTGGTTGAGCTTGCTGCTTATTTGGAAAACAAATTAAAAAATAAGCTTGAAGAGACTGTTCTTGCTTTTGGTGAATTGACCATTGTGGCACGTCTTGATGCAATTATCGATGTCTTAATGTTTGTTCGTGATGATTCTCGCTGTCAATTTATTAATCTTACAGACATTAGTGGTGTGGATTATCCTTCTCGCGATAAGCGCTTTGATGTTTCTTACCAATTGTTATCTCCTCGTGAGAATTTACGCTTACGTGTAAAGGTTCGTACTGATGAAAATACTCCTGTTGCTTCAGCTTGTACGGTTTATCCTGGTGCAGAGTGGTATGAACGAGAAACGTATGATATGTATGGGATTTTATTTTCAGGACATCCGGATTTGAGACGGATTTTAACAGATTATGGGTTTGAAGGATATCCTTTACGCAAAGACTTTCCTGTGACAGGATTTGTTGAATGCCGTTATGATAATGAAGCAAAGAGGGTGATTTATGAGCCTGTTGTTTTGCGCCAAGAGATGCGTAATTTTGATTTTCTTTCTCCTTGGGAAGGAGGACAGTATACTTTGCCATGTGATGGGAAAGCAGATGAAAAAAAATAATATTGGTTTTGATAAGGCATTATATTAGGGTACTGTATTTCTTAAATAATTAAATATTTTTTAGCGTGATAGATTTTTTTGATATTTGATATGAAGTTTTTTAAAAAGCAAGGGGTTGATTGTGGCTGAGGTCAATGTTCGAAACTTTAATATCAATTTTGGTCCGCAGCATCCTGCCGCGCATGGGGTTTTGCGCATGGTTCTGGAGCTGGACGGTGAAGTTGTTGAGCGTGTAGATCCACATATTGGGTTGTTGCATCGCGGTACTGAAAAATTAATGGAAACAAAGACTTATCTCCAAGCTGGTCCTTATCTAGATCGTTTGGATTATGTTGCTCCTATGAATCAGGAACATGCTTTTGTTCTTGCTATTGAAAAGTTATTAGATATAAAAGTTCCTAAAAGAGGGCAATTAATACGTGTTTTGTTTTCTGAAATTGGGCGTATTCTTAATCATTTGCTTAATGTAACGACACAGGCAATGGATGTTGGTGCTTTAACACCACCGCTTTGGGGATTTGAGCAACGTGAAAGATTGATGATTTTTTATGAGCGTGCCTGTGGTGCTCGTCTTCATGCAAATTATTTTCGTCCTGGTGGCGTGCATCAAGATTTACCAGAATCTTTAGTTGAGGATATTGGTGATTTTATTGATCCATTTCTTGTTTCTCTCGGAAAACTTGACGCGCTTGTGACCCCAAATCGGATTTTTAAGCAGCGTAATGTGGATATTGGCGTTGTAAGTATTGATGAAGCTTGGGCACGCGGTTTTTCTGGGGTTATGATTCGTGGAGCTGGTGTTCCATGGGATTTGCGTAAAAGTCAGCCTTATGAATGTTACGATGAAATGGAATTCGATATTCCTATAGGTAAAAATAGCGATTGTTATGATCGCTATCTTATTCGTATGGAAGAAATGCGTCAATCAGCGAAAATTATGCGCCAATGTGTGGAACGTTTACTGAGTACTGAAAAAAATGGACCAGTTTCGAGCTTGGATCGCAAAATTGTACCACCGACGCGGAGTGAAATGAAAAGCTCGATGGAAGCACTTATTCATCACTTTAAACTCTATACGGAAGGTTTTCATACACCTCCTGGAGAAGTATATGTTGCTGTGGAAGCTCCGAAGGGTGAGTTTGGTGTTTATCTTGTTTCTGATGGAACCAATAAGCCTTATCGTGTCAAGTTGCGTGCTCCTGGGTTTGCTCATCTCCAAGCTATGGATTTTTTAACCAGAGGTCATATGTTAGCAGATGCTACAGCTATTTTGGGTTCGATTGATATTGTTTTTGGGGAGGTTGATCGCTAATGTCCGTACGCCGTCTTGCAGATGATGTTTATCAGCCCGCTGAGTTTTCTTTTACAAAAGAAAATCAGATATGGGTAAAAAATACCATAAAAAAATATCCTGCAGGGCGTCAGCAGTCTGCTGTAATTCCATTATTAATGCGTGCTCAAGAGCAAGATGGTTGGGTGACACGTGCTGCGATTGAGCATATTGCTCAGATTCTTTCCATGGCTTATATCCGTGTCTTAGAAGTTGCTACTTTTTATACTCAGTTTCAGCTTAAGCCTGTTGGAACAAAAGCGCATATTCAAGTTTGTGGTACAACGCCTTGTATGTTACGTGGTTCTGATGAATTGATTAAAGTTTGTCAGAAAAAAATTCATCATGAACCTTTTGCGACCAATCAGGATGGAACCTTATCATGGGAAGAGGTGGAGTGTCTTGGTGCTTGTGTGAATGCTCCGATGGTTATGATTTTTAAAGATACTTATGAAGATCTTACAGCTGAACGCCTTGAAGAAATTATTGATGCATTTGAAGCAGGTAAGGGTTCTGAGATAGAGGTTGGTCCGCAAAATAGTCGTAAATCGTCGGAACCGATTAGTGGTTTAACTTCTCTTATTGATGATGAGAAAGAAAAAAAGATCTCTCAAGTCTTCACCAAAAAAGGATAAGGAAAGAATGGGGAACATAATTAAGTATTTTTCTTGAGAAAATATTTTATTATTCTACCCATGATGGCAACATTTAACGAAAAGTAAGAAATCTTGAAAAGATATTTAAAAATTGCATTTGAGGAAAAGCGGAAAATGCTATGGGTGATAGAAAAAAAGGTGGGGTATGCTAGCTGATAAAGATCGTATCTTCACCAATATTTATGGTTTAAAAGACAAATCATTAAAGGCTGCGATGTTGCGTGGGCATTGGAATGGTCTGAAAGAAATGATTGACAAAGGTCGTGATTGGATCATTGATGAAGTGAAGGCATCGGGTTTACGCGGTCGTGGTGGTGCTGGTTTTCCTACTGGAATGAAGTGGTCCTTTATGCCAAAGCAGAATGATGGACGTCCTCATTATTTGGTTGTCAATGCCGATGAATCTGAACCTGGAACTTGTAAAGACCGTGATATTTTACGTCATGACCCCCACACTTTGATTGAAGGATGTGCAATCGCTACTTTTGCTATGGGAGCCAATGTTGCTTTTATTTATATTCGTGGTGAATATATTCGTGAACGTGAAGCGCTTCAAGCTGCGGTTGATGAATGCTATGATGCGGGTTTACTTGGCAAAAAAACGAAATATGGGCATGCTTGTGATATTGTTATTCATCATGGAGCGGGTGCTTATATTTGTGGTGAAGAAACAGCTCTTCTTGAAAGTCTTGAGGGAAAAAAGGGACAACCTCGGCTTAAACCACCATTTCCTGCCAATATGGGGATTTATGGCTGTCCAACAACAGTAAATAATGTAGAGTCTATTGCCGTTGTTCCAACGATTTTGCGGCGGGGTGCTTCGTGGTTTTCATCAATCGGACGAGCAAATAATGTTGGAACGAAATTATTTATGGTTTCAGGGCATGTTAATGCACCTTGTACATTTGAAGACGCTCTTGGTGTTTCATTCCGTGAATTAATTGAAAAACATACGGGTGGTGTTCGTGGTGGATGGAATAATCTTTTAGCAGTTATTCCAGGGGGGGCTTCTTGTCCAGTCGTTCGTGGTGAGGATATGATCGATGCGATCATGGATTTTGATGGGATGCGAGATGTCGGGTCTTCTTTTGGCACAGGGGGAATGATTGTTATGGATAAATCAACCGATATTATCAAGGCAATTTGGCGTATAGCTGCTTTTTTCAAGCACGAGAGTTGTGGTCAGTGTACACCGTGTCGTGAGGGGACGGGATGGATGATGCGTCTTTTAGGGCGTATGGTTGAGGGAAGAGCGCAAAAACGCGAGATTGATCTTTTGTTTGAAGTGTCTAAACAGGTTGAAGGACACACTATTTGTGCGCTTGGTGATGCTGCCGCATGGCCTGTACAGGGGTTGATACGTAATTTTCGTCCAGAAATCGAGCGTAGAATTGATGAATACACGCGAAATGTAGTCCAAAGCAAAAATATTGCTTTAGAAGCGGTTTAATAAAGGATTTTGTTTTAAGAACGACCGAATGCAAATTGTAAGTGGGTTATCCGCAGGTTGGATGGGTGATGATAAATATCAAAGTTGATGGCAAAGAGATTGAAGTTCCTGATTACTACACGTTGCTTCAGGCTGCTGAGGCGGCTGGGGCAGAAATTCCACGTTTTTGTTTTCATGAATCTTTGTCAATTGCTGGAAATTGTCGTATGTGTTTAGTTGAGGTTAAGGGTGGTCCACCAAAACCTCAGGCTTCTTGTGCTATGGGGGTTCGTGATTTACGATTAGGGCCTAACGGTGAGGCACCTGAGATTTTTACCAATACACCGATGGTAAAAAAAGCACGTGAAGGTGTTATGGAATTTCTTCTCATTAATCATCCTTTGGATTGTCCAGTGTGTGATCAAGGGGGAGAGTGTGATCTTCAAGATCAAGCAATGCTTTATGGACGAGATTGTTCTCGTTATACAGAAAATAAACGTGCTGTAGAAGATAAATATATTGGACCTCTTGTCAAAACTGTTATGACACGGTGTATTCATTGTACACGGTGTGTTCGTTTTACAACGGAAGTTGCAGGTATTTCTGAGCTTGGTTTGATCGGTCGTGGTGAAGATGCTGAAATTACGACGTATCTTGAAAAAGCTATGACATCTGAATTACAGGGAAATGTTATTGATCTTTGTCCAGTGGGAGCTCTAACTTCAAAACCTTATGCGTTTCATGCCCGTCCGTGGGAATTGGTAAAAACGGAATCGATTGATGTGATGGATGCGCTTGGTAGTGCTATCCGTATTGATAGCCGCGGCCGTGAAGTTATGCGGATTATGCCGCGTACGAATGAAGATGTAAATGAGGAATGGATCTCTGATAAAACGCGTTTTATTTGGGATGGATTACGGACTCAGCGGCTTGATAAGCCATATGTACGCAAAGATGGAAAGCTTCAACCTGTCAGTTGGACAGAAGCTTTTGCAAAAATTAAAATGGTAATCTCTAAAATTTTTCCAGAAAAAATTGGAGCCATTGCGGGGGATCTTGCTTCTGTTGAAGAAATGTATGCCCTTAAAGCATTATTGAGTTCTTTGGGCTCAACGCTTTTTGATTGTCGTCAAAGAGGGGGGGCTTTATCGCCAGAGTTTGGGCGCTCGAGTTATATTTTTAATCCTACAATTGTAGGTATTGAACAGGCTGATGCACTGCTTATTGTGGGATCTAATCCACGTCATGAAGCAGCTGTTTTAAATGCGCGTATTTTAAAGCGCCAACGGATGGGCAATTTTCCTATTGCATTAATTGGAGAGAAAGTCGATTTACGTTATCCTTATTCTTACCTTGGATCTGGGAGTGATACATTAACGACACTTATTCGTGGAGAGGATGTTTTTTTTAATGTCTTAAAAGAAGCGAAGAGGCCCCTTATTCTTATCGGAGAGGGAGCGGTTTCAGGAAGTGAAGGTTTATCTGTTTTAAAAAGTCTTGCTAAATTAGCTGATAATATAGGTGCTCTTAGTGAGACATGGAATGGGTTTGGGGTTCTTCATAATGCAGCTTCGATTGTTGGAGGGTTGGACATAGGCTTTACTTCTAAGCTTGGGGTTGCAAATATACTTAAAACCTGTGAAGTTCTATTTTTGCTTGGTGCTGATGAAGTAGAATTAGCCAATACAAAAGCTTTTACAGTTTATATTGGGAGCCATGGTGATAATGGTGCACATGCTGCTGACGTTATTTTGCCTGCATCTGCTTACACTGAAAAATCAGGGCTTTATGTGAATACAGAAGGACGTGTTCAAATGACAAATCGGGCTGGTTTTGCTCCAGGTGAAGCAAAAGAAGATTGGGCTATTTTGCGTGCTTTATCGGATATTTTAGGACAAAAGCTCCCTTTTGATTCTCTTTCTCAATTAAGGCAATGCTTGTTTAATGATTATCCACACCTTTGTGCTGTTGATGATATAGTGCCTTCTGATATAAGTGGTCTTAAGGCGCTTGGTTCAAAAATGGTTTCTCTCGAGAGTCAAGCATTTACTTCTATGGTTAAAGATTTTTATTTAACAAATCCGATAGCACGTGCTTCTGCTGTTATGGCTGAATGTTCATCTCTTGCAAAAAACCGTGCTACACAAACAGTAAAGTAAGGCAAAGGAAAAGGAATAATGATGTATGATTTCTTTATGACTTGGCTGTTGCCATTACTCATTATAATCGGAAAAACACTTCTTCTTTTGGTCGTTCTTTTGGTCTTAGTTGCTTATCTTCTTTATGCAGATAGAAAAATTTGGGCAGCGGTACAATTGCGTCGTGGACCAAACGTTGTTGGACCATGGGGTTTGTTACAGTCTTTTGCAGATTTAATTAAATTTGTTGTTAAGGAGCCTATTATCCCTGCAGGTGCAAATAAGGGTGTTTTTCTTTTGGCTCCTTTTGTTTCAGCGACACTTGCTTTATCAACTTGGGCTGTTATTCCTGTCAATGAGGGTTGGGAGATTGCAAAGATTAATGTTGGCTTGCTTTATATTTTAGCCATTTCATCTCTTGAAGTTTATGGTGTTATTATGGGGGGATGGGCATCAAATTCAAAATATCCTTTCTTAGGAGCTCTTCGTTCGGCGGCACAAATGGTTTCTTATGAAGTTTCCATTGGTTTTGTGCTTGTGACTGTCATTTTAATAAGTGGTTCGTTAGATCTCACAACAATTGTTTTTAAACAAACGCACGGGCTTGGTACAACTCTTGGTCTTCCTTTTAACAGTTTTCTCGATTGGAATTGGTTGGTCCTTTTTCCAATGTTTATTATATTTTTTATTTCTGCGCTTGCAGAGACAAATCGTCCTCCATTCGATTTGGTGGAAGCAGAATCCGAACTTGTTGCTGGTCATATGGTAGAATATTCTTCAACGCCTTACATGCTCTTCTTTCTAGGTGAATATGTTGCGATTGTTTTAATGTGCGCATTAACAACCATTCTATTTTTAGGCGGTTGGCTGCCTCCCTTAGATGTTTGGTGGCTTAATTGGGTTCCTGGTATCATTTGGTTTGTTTTAAAAGTCTGTTTTGTATTTTTTTGGTTTGCTATGGTTAAAGCATTTGTTCCACGTTATCGCTATGATCAGCTCATGCGGCTTGGTTGGAAGGTTTTTCTTCCTCTCTCACTAGCAATGGTTGTGATAACTGCTGCTTTTTTAAAGTTTACGGATTTCGTTTAAGAGGAGATTTTACGATGTCAGGTTTTATTCAGGCGGCAAAGTCACTTCTTCTATTGGAATTTGTGAGTGCTTTTTTCTTAGCTATGCGTCAATTTTTTTCACCAAAACCCACGATTAATTATCCTTATGAAAAAGGTTTTGTATCTCAGCGTTTTCGTGGTGAGCATGCATTGCGTCGCTATCCAAATGGTGAAGAACGGTGTATTGCTTGTAAATTATGTGAAGCGATTTGTCCTGCTCAAGCGATTACAATTGAAGCTGGTCCACGGCGCAATGATGGTACACGTAGAACTGTCCGTTATGATATAGACATGGTTAAATGTATCTACTGTGGTTTTTGTCAAGAAGCCTGTCCGGTTGAGGCTATTGTCGAAGGTCCAAATTTTGAGTTTGCGACGGAAACACGTGAAGAACTTTATTATGATAAAGAAAAACTTTTATTGAATGGAGATCGCTGGGAGCGAGAAATTGCTCGAAATATATTGATGGATGCGCCTTATCGTTAAGTGTATCGTTAAATGAGGTGTCGGATATTTTTCCGATAAATTGTAATCTGGTATGAAGTTTATACCAATTGTTTGAATAATTAAGGAGAAGCCTATGCTAACAGATCTAGCGGCGGCATTTTTCTATTTGTTTGCTTTTATTATGCTAACAAGTGCAGTTATTGTTATTACAGCACGCAATCCAGTGCATTCTGTTTTGTTTTTAATCCTCGCATTTTTTAATGCAGCAGCTTTGTTTTTACTTGCAGGAGCAGAGTTTTTAGGGCTTATTCTGCTTGTTGTGTATGTTGGAGCTGTCGCTGTTTTATTTTTATTTGTCGTTATGATGCTTGACGTTGATTTTGCTGAGTTAAAGAGTGGAACTCTTCGGTATGCTCCTATTGGAGCTCTTATTGGTGTTATTATCGCTGTAGAATTGATTGTTGTTTTTATGAGTAGCTATTTTTCTCCAGTCTTGAGAACGCATGTTACGCAACCAATGCCAGATTTAGCGCAGCGAACAAATACACAAGCATTAGGTGATATTCTCTATACGGATTATGTTTTCTATTTTCAAATTGCTGGAATGATTTTATTGGTTGCAATGATTGGAGCTATTGTTTTAACACTTCGTCATAAATTAGGAGTAAAGCGGCAATCTATTGCGGAGCAAGTTTCTAGAACGGTAGAAAGTGCCATTGAAATCAAACAAGTTGAATCAGGCAAAGGTATGTAAGGGGGGCTATGCAGATGTATATTGATATTACACATTATCTCACTGTTTCTGCTTTGATGTTTACAATTGGTATTGCTGGAATTTTTCTCAACAGAAAAAATGTGATTATTATCTTGATGTCCATTGAGCTTATATTGCTTTCAGTTAATCTCAATTTTGTTGCATTTTCAGCATTTCTTCATGATCTCGTTGGTCAGGTATTCGCTTTATTTGTCTTAACCGTAGCAGCTGCTGAAGCTGCCATTGGTTTAGCAATTCTGGTCGTTTTTTTCCGTAATCGTGGTTCCATTGCGGTTGAAGATGTTAATGTAATGAAAGGCTAACCAGTGATGTATTATACGATTGTCTTTCTTCCGCTTTTGGGTTTTTTAATTGCTGCACTAGGTGGAAAAACGATAGGAGATCGTGCGAGTGAATTGATAACATGTAGCTTTATGGTTGTTGTTGCCATATTATCGTGGATAGCATTTTTCAGTACTGCACTTGGTCATATTCCAGCGATTGATGTATTGGTATTACATTGGATGACTGTTGGTGACTTAAGCTTTAATTGGGCTTTACATGTTGATGCATTAACAGCTGTCATGCTTATTGTTGTGAATAGTGTTTCGGCATTAGTGCATATTTATTCAATTGGTTATATGCACCATGACCCTTCAAGGTCTCGTTTTTTTTCTTATCTTTCTTTGTTTACATTTATGATGCTTATGTTGGTCACATCCAATAATTTGATTCAGATGTTTTTTGGATGGGAAGGTGTCGGACTTGCTTCTTATTTACTCATTGGTTTTTGGTTTCAGCGCGATTCTGCTAATAAGGCCGCAATGAAAGCTTTTGTAGTTAACCGTGTTGGAGACTTTGGTTTTCTCTTAGGAATCTTTAGTATTTTTGTTTTGTTCCAATCGGTTGATTTTGCCTCTATTTTTGCAAAAGCTGCCGACAAGAGCTTTATACAAAATATGACATTTTTAGATTGGCAATTTGATGGGCAGACGGCAATTACCATTACATGTCTTTTATTATTTATTGGTGCGATGGGAAAATCCGCACAATTTCTTTTACATACTTGGCTGCCTGATGCAATGGAAGGGCCAACCCCTGTATCAGCGCTTATTCATGCCGCTACAATGGTAACGGCTGGTGTTTTTATGATTGCGCGTATGTCGCCAATTTTTGAACTTTCTTCAACTGCTTTGACCGTGATTATTATTGTTGGTGCAACAACAGCGTTTTTTGCAGCAACTGTGGGGTTGGTGCAGAATGATATTAAGCGTGTTATTGCTTATTCTACATGCTCTCAACTTGGTTATATGTTTGTGGCATTAGGTGTTGGAGCTTATGGCGCTGCTGTCTTTCATCTTTTTACGCATGCTTTTTTTAAAGCCTTATTGTTTCTTGGTGCAGGTTCTGTGATTCATTCTGTGTCTGATGAACAAGATATGCGAAAAATGGGTGGGTTACGCAAACATATAAAGATCACCTATTGGATGATGATGGTCGGGACCATTGCCTTGACCGGAGTTGGAATTCCAGGAACACTTTTCGGGACTGCAGGTTTCTTCTCAAAAGATGCGATTATAGAGTCTGCTTTTGCATCTCATAATATTGCTTCAGGATATGCTTTTTATCTTCTTGTTTTTGCTGCCTTTTTAACAAGTTTCTATTCATGGCGACTTATCTTTATGACATTCCATGGTAAACCACGGGCAACAGTTGATGTGATGCATCATGTTCATGAATCGCCTCCAGTTATGTTGATTCCACTCTTTCTTTTATCTATTGGAGCAATATTTTCTGGTGTCGTTTTCCAACCTTACTTTTTTGGTGACTTGTATAATGCTTTTTGGAAGGGAGCATTGTTTACAAGCAGCCATAATCATATTCTTCATGATGCTCACCATGTTTTTAATTGGGTAAAATGGTCGCCTTTTATAGCAATGATTCTTGGGTTTATGTTGGCTTATTTATTTTATATTGTGGCTCCCTCTCTTCCCAAGAAAATGGCGCGTATTATGCCAGGAGTGTATCACTTTCTTTACCAAAAGTGGTATTTCGATCAATTATATAACTTTTTATTTGTTCGTCCTACCTTTAGAATTGGTTCTTTTCTTTGGAAAGTGGGAGACGGTAAGATTATTGATGGTCTAGGTCCCAATGGTATTGCAGCGCGTGTTGTTGATATTACAAATAGAGTTGTTCGAATGCAAACAGGCTATCTTTACCACTATGCATTTGCAATGCTTATCGGCGTTGCATTGCTCATTACATGGATGATGATCGGGGGCGTAAACTAATGACCGATTGGCCTATTCTTTCTACGGTTACATTTTTGCCGCTTGTTGGTGTTCTTCTGATTTTGTTTATCAAAGATGATAGTGAAGTAGCACGCCATAATATACGTAATGTCGCATTTTTTACGACTCTATTTGTTTTTATTATTTCTTTAATTATTTGGATAGGATTTGATTCTAGCAACCAAAATTTTCAAATGGTTGAAAAATCCAGTTGGTTAGGGGGTGGTATTAGCTATCATATGGGGGTCGATGGTATTTCTATTCTTTTTGTTGTTCTCTCGGCTTTTCTTTTGCCTTTCTGTATTTTAGCAAGTTGGGAGAATGTTAAAGAGAGATTAAAAGCCTATATGATTGCGTTTCTTCTTCTAGAAGTTGCGATTATTGGTGTTTTTTGTGCTCTTGATGCAATGCTATTCTATGTTTTTTTTGAAGGCAGCCTCATTCCAATGTTTATCATTATAGGTGTATGGGGAGGAGCACGTCGTGTTTATGCAAGTATAAAGTTTTTCTTATATACTTTACTTGGTTCAGTGCTTATGCTGGTTGCTCTTATGGTTATGTATTGGGAGGCTGGGACACTTGATATACCAACTTTACTCAATTATCAGTTTCCTGCTCATATGCAAATATGGCTATGGCTTGCATTTTTTGCTTCTTTCGCAGTTAAAATGCCAATGTGGCCAGTTCATACATGGCTCCCTGATGCTCACGTAGAAGCACCGACAGCGGGTTCTGTTATTTTAGCTGGTGTCTTACTTAAATTAGGTGGGTATGGTTTTCTTCGTTTTTCTTTACCTATGTTTCCTATCGCTTCAGCAGATTTTGCGCCTTTTGTTTTCACATTATCGCTTATCGCTATTATTTATACATCACTGGTTGCACTTGTTCAAAGTGACATCAAAAAACTTATTGCATATTCCTCAATAGCGCATATGGGATATGTAACGATGGGTATTTTTGCTGTGAATGAACAGGGGATACAAGGGGCTATTTATCAGATGCTATCCCATGGAATTGTTTCAGCAGCATTGTTTCTTTGTGTTGGGGTTATCTATGATCGCTTGCATACACGTGAAATTTCAGCGTTTGGTGGTTTAGTGAATAATATGCCTAAATATGCTGTTGTTTTCTTAATTTTTACCATGGCAAATGTTGGTTTGCCTGGAAGCTCAGGATTTTTGGGTGAATTTTTAACCTTAATAGGTGTTTTTCAAGTAAATAAATTGGTTGTTGTTTTAGCAACAACAGGTGTTATCTTATCGGCAGCCTATGCCCTTTATCTTTATCGGCGTGTGATTTTTGGTTCCTTGGATAAAGAGAATTTAAAAGTATTAATAGATCTTTCTTTAAGAGAAAAACTCCTCCTTTATCCAATGGTTATTCTTACAATATTCTTTGGTATCTATCCAACGCCTATTCTTAAGGCAACGGCGTTTTCCGTAGAAACCCTCATCAATAAACTGCACTAGATAAGGGAAGAATGCACATGCAAACTGAAATAATAGCGCAATTAGTCTTAATTCTTCCAGAGCTTTTAATTGCATTAGGAGCTGTCGTGCTGCTTATGATTGGTGTTTATTCCAATACACGTGCTTCTTTAACAGTGACAGGTTTAGCTATGGCACTTCTTGTGGCAACCATTATTATTCTTATAGTTTTTCCGAAAAATGGTTCATTTCAAACCAATGCGCTCGTTATCGATTCCTTTAGTCGTTATATGAAAATTTTAATGCTTATTGGTGCACTCTTTTCTCTTATCATGTCTGTTGGTTTTGCCAATGCACAAAAGTTTAATATATTTGAGTTTCCAGTACTTGTTCTTTTAGCAACCCTTGGAATGATGTTTATGATTTCAGCGGGTAATATGCTGTCGCTTTATATGGGGTTAGAGCTGCAATCTTTAGCTTTATATGTTTTAGCAGCGATTAATCGTAATAATGTAAAATCTTCTGAAGCCGGTATAAAATACTTTGTTTTAGGAGCATTATCTTCAGGGTTGCTTCTTTATGGTATTTCTTTGCTTTATGGTTTTACCGGTCAAATTGGTTTTCACGAAATTGCTCTTGCTTTAAAGGGCAAAAATGTACAATTGGGGGTCATTTTTGGAATTGTCTTTATTTTAGCTGGTTTGGCTTTCAAAATTTCTGCTGTTCCGTTTCATATGTGGACACCTGATGTTTATGAAGGAGCGCCCACACCGATTACAGCATTTTTTGCTGGTGCCCCTAAAGTTGCTGCAATGGCTTTAATCATCCGTATTATTGTGGTGACCTTTATTCCCCTAGGGCGTGTTGATAACGTGATGCCTGCATGGCAACAAATTTTGGTGTTCATGGCGATTACATCAATGATACTGGGTGCTTTTGCTGCAATCGGTCAGAATAATATTAAGCGCTTAATGGCTTATTCGTCGATCAGTCATATGGGTTATGCACTTGTTGGTTTATCTGCTGGAGATATGCTTGGGATAAAAAGCGTTATCCTTTATATGACTATTTATCTTGGAATGACGCTTGGTTCATTTGCCTTTATTCTTGGAATGCGCTCTCAGAATGGAAATGTTGAAAATATTTATGATCTTTCAGGGTTAGCAAAGACGAATCCGTTTATGGCTGTTGTGATGACAATACAGCTTTTTTCTTTAGCAAGCATACCTCCTATGGCTGGTTTTTTTGGAAAGTGGTATACATTTTCTGCTGCTGTCCACGCTGGACTTACGCCACTTGCTGTCGTTGGGATGATAGCGTCTGTAGTTGGGGCTTTTTACTATTTGCGAGTCATTAAAATTATGTGGTTTGATGATGCAAAAGCGCATTTTGTTGCTTTATCGAAAGAGCTTCAATTTTGTCTTGGTCTTTCTGTATTCTTTATTTTATTTTACGCGCTTTTTGGAGTTTGGTTCGCTGAGCTAGCAGAAAAAGCAGCAACAGCATTGTTTTAATGAATATGGTTTATACTTTATCAGATTTTGCACAAAAACAGGGATACACTGTTGAAGCGTACGATAGTGTTGATTCAACAAATCTTATTGCGCAACGAAAAGCGCAAACTGGTCATCAAGGTAATCTTTGGATTGTTGCACAAGAACAATCACAGGGAAGAGCAAGAAGAGGGAGGACTTGGTCTAGTCCAAAAGGGAACCTTTATTCTAGTCTTTTATTAATTGATGATATTGTTCATCAAACTGCGGCTCAACTTGGTTTTGTTGCTGGAGTAAGTGTGGCAGAGGCAATAAAACAATTGATAAAAGAGGAAAAGCAGACAAACAATATTGTGAGCTTAAAATGGCCAAACGATATTTTGCTCAGAGGAGAAAAAAGCTCTGGAGTTTTGCTTGAGATTTTAAAATTGTCATCACAACAATATGCCTTGGTTATTGGGATTGGAATAAATGTGAAATATAATTATGAAGATGCGCCCTATTCCACTTCAAGCTTAAAGAATATCGGGTTGCGTATTGATGCAGAACAATTATTTACGGTTTTGACGGAGTGTTTTTCTAAAAATTACCTTCTTTGGAAACAACCAAAAGGATGTGAAATAATCCGAAAAAAATGGCTTTTATATTCCGCTCATCTTGGGAAACATGTCAAAGTGGTGAATGATGAAAAAGTCATTGAGGGTATTTTTGATGGTCTTGATAGTGATTTTAACTGCATCATAAAGCGAAAAGACGGTCAGACAGCCATTATAACAGCTGGGGATGTTCATTTTGGTTTGGCTGATTCTGTTAATGCAGGCCGTTATTGAAAAATTATTTTATCATCAGATACCTTAATGATTTGGGAGATGTTTATGGTTGCAGCCAATAGATGTGAATTTGTTTTTTTACCTCTGGGAGGTGTAGGTGAAATAGGGATGAATTTAGCTGCTTACGGATTTGGTCCCCAATATCTTCGTGAATGGCTGCTGGTTGATATGGGGATTAGTTTTGCTGGTTCTGAATTACCAGGTGTCGATCTTGTTTTGCCTGATATTCGTTTTCTAGAAAGTGAAAAACACAATATACGGGGTCTTGTTTTAACACATGCACATGAAGATCATTATGGGGCCGTTCTTGATTTATGTCCAAAGTTACAAGTGCCGATTTACTGTACGCCTTTTACGGCAGGATTATTGGAAACTAAAAAACAATTAGATTTTGAATCTCAAAAAATTTTACTCAATATTTTTCAAGCTGGTGATTGTTTTCAGGTAGGTTCCTTTGCTGTAGAGGCTATAGCCGTTAACCATTCAATACCAGAATCTGTATCTTTAGCAATTACAACCTCTTTGGGGACTGTGATTCATACTGGTGATTGGAAAATTGATCATACCCCTTCACTCGGGGCTGTAACCGATGAAAAAAGATTTCGTGCTTTAGGCAAAAAAGGTGTTTTAGCATTACTTTGTGATTCCACAAATGCATGTCGGGATGGTATCTCTCCTTCAGAACAGCAAGTTCAAGCCAGTCTTTCAGAGATTATTTCTAAAGCTGAAGGGCGCGTTGCGATAGCAACTTTTTCTTCTAATATTGGTCGGATACGTTCTATTGCTCTTGCAGCTGAAGCTGCTGGACGTAAGGTGCTTGTCATTGGGCGTTCCCTTAAGCGAAGTATTATGGTTGCACAAGAGCTTGGTTATATGAATGGTTTAGCACCATTTGTAACGGAAGATGATTATGGGTACATCTCGCGAAAAGATCTTGTTTTAATTGTCACAGGGAGCCAAGGTGAGCCATGTGCTGCTTTGGCTAAACTGTCACGTGATGGAATGAAAAATATTGCACTTTCCGCTGGTGATACCGTTATTTATTCATCACGAAGTATTCCAGGAAACGAAAAAGCGATTATTGAGGTACAAAATCGTTTCATTGATTTGGGTATTAAAATTATTACGAATGAAGATGCACTTGTTCATGTTTCAGGTCATCCCCGTCGTTCAGAACTTTTACAGATGTATGATTGGATAAAGCCACAAATACTTGTCCCTGTACATGGGGAAGCAATGCATCTTAAGGCTCAGGCAACTTTAGCACGTCAAGCGGGTATTAAAACTGTTATGGATATCAGAAATGGCTATATGTTACGTCTTGCACCAGAGCCTGTAGAAGTTATTGATCAAGTTCCTGTTGGCCGCATCTATAAGGATGGTTGCTTAATTGGAGATGAAGATGAATTAGGGATTCGTGAACGCCGTAAACTAAGTTATGCTGGTCATGTTACTATTTCTCTCCATATAAATAGTAAGCATGAATTATTAGGGGATATAGGTCTAACAACATTCGGGTTACCTGAAAGTAATGGAAAGGGGGAAAGTTTAAAAGATATTCTTTTAGATATCGTAGAAAATACAGTTTATAATATCCCACGCATGAAACAGAAAAATAATGAACTTATTCGAGAGGCAACACGACGTGCAGTAAGAGCGGCTGTTCATGAAATTTGGCAAAAAAAACCTATCTGTACAGTTTTTTTACATCGGTCAAAATAAAAGAACTTTCCTATTACGTTATTTAAAAAGAGAAGAGCATTTTTATTTTATTGCTAAATAAGAAAAATAGAGAATAAAGCACAATAAATTTTTAAATGATAAGATCGTTATATTTGCAAGTATTCAGAATGCGGCTATAGATGAATAGAGGGTGTGATAAATTGTTCCGATATGATAGATCTGATTAGGAGTTAATTATTTCAATGCGTCTTTCTCAATATTTCCTTCCACTTTTAAAAGAGAATCCTAAAGAAGCAGAAATTGTTTCTCATCGCTTCATGTTGCGCGCTGGAATGATTCGACAACAAACATCAGGGATTTATTCTTGGCTTCCTTTGGGAAAAAAAGTGCTTGATAAAGTTTGTAAAATTATTCGTGAAGAGCAAGAACGTGCGGGTGCAATAGAAATATTGATGCCTACAATTCAGTCTGCTGATCTTTGGCGTGAAAGCGGTCGTTATGATGATTATGGTTTGGAAATGCTCCGCATTAAAGATCGTCAAAAGCGTGATTTACTTTATGGTCCAACCAATGAAGAGATGGTAACAGATATTTTTCGCTCTTATGTTCGTTCTTATAAAGATCTTCCGCTTAATTTATACCATATTCAATGGAAATTTCGTGATGAAATTCGTCCACGTTTTGGTGTGATGCGAGCACGAGAATTTTTAATGAAAGATGCTTATTCTTTTGATCTTGATTATGAAGGCTCTGAAACATCTTATAATCGTATGTTTGTTGCTTATTTACGCACTTTTTCTCGCCTTGGCTTAAAAGCAATTCCTATGCGTGCAGATACAGGTCCAATAGGGGGGGAACTCAGTCATGAATTTATCATTTTGGCTGAAACAGGAGAGAGTGCTATCTTCTGTGATAAACAATTTCTTGAACTTACCGTTCCTGATAGTTCAATCGATTTTAGTGATAAAGCTGTTTTAGATGATATTGTTAAGCAATGGACATCTTTTTATGCAGCAACGGAAGAAATGCATAATGAAGAGGAGTGGGCTAAAGTTTCTGATCATAATCGTCTTTCAGCGCGTGGTATTGAAGTAGGGCATATTTTCCACTTTGGTACTAAATATTCTGCTCCAATGGGAGCAAAAGTTATGGGACAAGATGGAAAAGAGCATGTGGTCTCTATGGGATCTTATGGTATTGGGCCTTCGCGTCTTGTTGCGGCCGCTATTGAGGCTTCTCATGATGAAAATGGTATTATTTGGCCAAAGTTTATGGCACCGTTTGATTTTGGGATTATCAATATGAAGCCCGATGATGAAAAATGCACACAGGCATGTGAGTTTCTCTATCAGGGATTAAAGAAGGTTGGTTTTGATCCGTTATTAGATGATAGAAATGAACGCCCTGGATCAAAATTTGCAACAATGGATTTGATTGGTTTGCCAACGCAAATCATTGTTGGTCCTAACAGTATTGCACAAAATGAAGTTGAAATTAAAGATCGAAAAACAGGAATAAAAAAATCTCTAAAGGTTGAAGATGTGCTCAGCCAACTTTCTATAATTTAATAGGAAATATTATGAAGAGGCTGAAAAAAAAATGCTTTTCATCTTATGAGTGGATGATCGCTTTTCGTTATATGATTCCCAATAAAAAACATGTCGTTGCATCTGTTATTTCAATTATTTCTCTTATTGGGATTATGTTGGGCGTATTTGCTCTGGTTGTTGTTATGGCGGTGATGAATGGCTTTCGTACAGAACTTCTCAATCGTATTCTTGGTATGAATGGGCATCTTATTATTCAAACAGTTGATTCTGGTTTCTCTGATTATAAGACTCTTATTTCTTCTTTAGAAACTACAAATGGTGTGAAGTTTGCTTTACCTGTTATTGAAGGTCAAGCGCTTGTTCAAGGTGAAGTTCAAGGTGGCTCTGGCGCGTTAGTTCGTGGTATGCGCAAACAAGATCTAGAAAAGCTTAAAACAGTCTCTCAAAACATTAAATTAGGATCGATTTCTCGGTTTGATCAAGAAGAAGGTGTTGCAATTGGAAGTGGCTTAGCAGAAAAATTAGGACTGACAGTTGGAAGAGATATTCGTATTATTACTCCAGATGGTGATGAGACTCCTTTTGGCGTTACCCCACGTGTGAAAGCTTATAAAGTCGTTGCTATTTTTGAAGTTGGTATGTCTGAATATGATTCAATATTTATCTTTATGCCTCTCCATGAAGCACAAATGTTTTTTAATTTGGGAGATAAGGTTCAGTCTTTGGAATTATTTCTAAATGATCCTGATGCTGTTGATCAAATAAAACCTGTTGTAGAAAAAGTAGTTGAACAACAGGTCTATTTAATTGATTGGCGTACACGCAATCAGGCTTTTTTTTCAGCCTTACAGATTGAACGAAATGTTATGTTTTTCATTCTTTCTCTGATCGTTCTTGTTGCTGCTTTAAATATTATTTCAGGGCTGATTATGCTTGTAAAAGATAAAAGTCATGATATTGCAATTTTACGCACGATGGGGGCTCAACAGAGTGCGATTTTGCGTATATTTATCATTACAGGAATGATGATTGGTTTTATTGGAACTATATTGGGTTTAGTTTTAGGTGTTATCGCGACCGCGAATATTAATCATATCCAAGATTTTATATCTTGGTTATTTAATGTCGACGTTTTTAATCCTCAACTTTATTTTTTAACAAAATTGCCTGCACAAATTGAGTGGAAACAGACCATCTTGGTTGCTATGATGGCTTTATTCTTGTCGTTTCTTGCTGCTCTCATTCCGGCATGGCGTGCTGCTAAGCTAGATCCCGTACAAGCTTTGAGGTATGAATAATGACAGCTATTTTAGAGCTTGTAGAGATTGAAAGACACTTTTTCGAGAGTCATAAGCCACTCATTGTTTTAGATAAAGCGAATTTTATTCTTAATCGTGGAGAGCTTGTCGCACTTGTTGCACCATCTGGTGCTGGAAAATCAACACTTCTTCATATTGCTGGATTATTAGAAAAACCAACCGCTGGTGATGTGATGTTACGAGGTGTTTCTTGTGCAAAGCGCTCTGATAGTGAGCGAACAGCTATAAGACGAAATGATATTGGTTTTGTTTATCAATTTCATCATTTACTTCCAGAGTTTACGGCGTTAGAAAATGTCATGATACCGCAAATGATAGCAGGATTAAAAAAATCCATAGCAGAAGATCGTGCACGCAAATTATTGACGTATCTGCGTATTTCTCATCGTGCGAACCATCGTCCCTCAGAGTTATCGGGAGGAGAACAACAACGTGTTGCTATTGCACGTGCAGTAGCAAATGGCCCTTCGGTTCTTTTGGCTGATGAACCTACAGGAAATCTTGATCCAGTAACTTCAACTTATGTCTTTCAAGCTTTATCTATCCTTGTTCGTCAGTCTGGTCTTTCTGCTCTTATTGCAACACATAATTACGCTTTGGCTAAGCAAATGCATCGTCGAATTACACTTAAAGAACAAAAGATTATAGAACTTCCTTAAAGCAAGGTAAAAATTTTATACGACTAATTGAATAGTTTATATTACTTTATTAAAGGAGATTTTTTATGACAGTTTTTGTCGTTGACAAAAATCAATTAGATGCTCGTCGTCGTCGATTGATTTTTCGTGCATGGCATCGCGGTATTCGTGAAATGGATCTCATTTTTGGACATTATGTCGATGCTCATATTACTGGGATGAATGATAAAACGCTCTCTGAGCTTGAGTATATTATGTCTTTTGATGATCGTGATTTACTCACATGGATTACTGGAGAAATTTTGCCCCCCTCTGAAGTTGATAGTCCACTTTTCCGTGATATTGCCAATTATCGTACTTGCTTAAGTTATTAATCCCGATGCCTATATTTAAAAAAATTGTTATTCCCAAAAATAATTCTGTTCGTATGATTTTAGATGGCGTTACTGATGGATTTGAAGCCTTTGCGCTTGCTAAATTAAGTTCAGAAATTGCACAAGGTAAACCGCTCATCTATGTTGTCCGTGACGGAACAAAAATTGCGCATTTACAACAAGTTTTAAATTTTATTGAACCCAATTTACCCGTACTTCAATTTCCTGCATGGGATTGTTTGCCTTATGATCGCGTATCACCAGGAATTGCTGTTATGGCACGTCGACTATCAACATTGGCACACATAGCAAATTTACGGAAAGATCCATATTCTGCAATTATATTAACAACAGCAAATGCAATTATGCAAAAGTTGCCTCCTCGTGAAATGATAGAAGCTCAGCTTATTCACGCACGTGTTGGCCAGCGCAATAACATGGGAAATCTTATTCAATTTCTAGAAACCAATGGTTTTGAACGCGTTACGGTTGTCCGTGATGTTGGTGAGTTTGCTGTAAGAGGAGGAATACTTGATATCTTTTCTCCGATGGATGTTGAACCTTTACGCCTTGATTTTTTTGGAGATACCCTAGAAAGTATCCGCGTATTTGATCCAGAAAGTCAAAGGACAACAGGCCAAAAAACTGAACTTTTATTACAGGCAATGAGTGAGGTTGTTCTTACACCAGAACGCATCAGTCGTTTTAAAAGCAATTATACCCGTACATTTGGTGTATCACAAAAAAATAACATGCTTTATGAAGCAATTTCTCAAGGTCGGCGTTTTGCCGGTATGGAACATTGGCTTCCATTTTTTTATGAAAACCTTGATAGCTTTTTTGATCATTGTGGCAACTTACCGATAGTTTTTGAGCATCTCATAGAAGAAGTCTTCATTGAGCGCTATCGTCTTATTGAAGACTATTATAATGCGCGCAAAGAGCGCGAAAGTGATGAAAAAAATTCTACTTCTTATCATCCAATAGATCCTAGTCTTTTTTATTTAACGCCAGAGCGTGTTTTGGAAGGTGCGCAACAATCTTCACAGCGTATTGATTTTTCTCCTTTTAATGTTCCACAAAGTTTGGAACAAACTATTATTCACGCACATGTTAAACAGGGATATGATTTTGTAAAAGAGCGTAATGCGCAGGAAAAAAATGTTTTTTCAAGTGTTATTGATCATATCGCATCTTTACGCGCTGCTGGTAAAAAAGTGCTTTTAGCGTGTTGGAGTGAAGGATCTCTCAATCGTTTGTTACAAGTTCTCGATGAGCATGGATTGAAAAAAATAGATGTTGCAAAATCTTTGCAAACTGTCAAAGCAACACCTCGGGATCGCATATTAGCAGCTGTTATCATGATAGAACATGGTTTTGTGGCTGAAGATTTGGCTATTATAGCAGAGCAAGATATCCTTGGCGATCGTTTTATAAGATCGCCAAAGCGGCGTAAGAATAATACAAATTTTATTTCTGAAATTTCTGCTTTAAATTCTGGTGATATTATTGTGCATATCGACCACGGTATTGGCCAATTTGTTGGTCTTAAAACCATCAGAACCACTGGAATTTTACGAGACTGCCTTGAAATTAGATATGCTGGAGGTGATTTACTCTTTTTACCTGTTGAAAATATTGAGCTTCTCTCACGTTATGGCTCAGAAGGAACAGAGGTAACTTTAGATAAATTAGGAGGTGTTGCTTGGCAGGCACGTAAAGCTCGGCTTAAAAAACATTTATTGGAAATGGCAGGGCAATTAATCCGTATAGCTGCAGAGCGTATGACTCGTGCTGCGCCTGCTTTACTTCCACCAATTGGACCATTTGATGAGTTTGTTGCTTGCTTTCCCTATGAAGAAACGGAAGATCAAATGAATGCAATTGATGCTGTTTTGGACGATCTAGCCTCAGGCAAGCCGATGGATCGCTTGATATGCGGTGATGTTGGTTTTGGAAAAACTGAAGTAGCCATTCGAAGTGCTTTTGTTGCAGCATTAAATGGATATCAGGTTGCTGTTGTTGTACCGACAACTTTGCTTTCACGTCAACATTACAAAACATTTATTTCGCGTTTTCAAGGATTACCGGTTAAAATTGGACATGCTTCGAGGCTTGTAAAAGCGAAAGAACTTGCACGAGTAAAAAAAGGTGTTTCAGATGGTACAATCGATATTGTCATTGGAACCCATGCATTATTAAGTGATGCAGTTAATTTTTTACGGTTAGGTCTTCTTATCATTGATGAGGAACAGCATTTTGGTGTCAAACACAAAGAGCGTTTAAAAGAGCTTAAAAGTGATATTCATGTTCTCACACTTTCAGCAACTCCCATACCACGCACTTTAGGGTTAGCTTTATCGGGTGTACGTGAACTTTCATTGATAACAACCCCCCCCATTGATAGAATGGCGGTTCGTACTTTTATTTCACCCTTTGATGCACTTGTTATACGAGAGACCCTGCTTCGAGAATATTATCGTGGTGGACAAAGTTTCTATGTTTGTCCTCGTATTTCTGATCTGGCTTTTGTAGAAGAATATCTCAAAACACATGTGCCAGAACTGAAATTCGTTGTGGCTCATGGACAAATGCCGGCTGGACAACTTGATGATATCATGAATGCATTTTATGATGGACAATATGATGTGCTGCTCTCAACAACCATTATTGAATCAGGTCTTGATATTCCAACAGCCAATACCCTAATTGTGCATCGTGCTGAGATGTTTGGTCTTTCTGCCCTTTATCAGTTACGTGGTAGGGTAGGACGTTCAAAACAACGTGCGTATGCTCTCTTTACATTTCCTGCTGGTAAAGTTTTAACAATTGCTGCTGATCGCCGTCTTAAAGTGTTACAATCTCTTGACACCTTAGGGGCCGGTTTTCAATTGGCAAGCCATGACATGGATATCCGCGGTTCAGGCAATTTTTTAGGTGAAGAGCAATCGGGGCATATCAAAGAAGTTGGATTTGAACTCTATCAAAAAATGCTTGAAGAAGCTGTTGCTGAATTAAAAGATGGAGAGCTAAATGAAGATAAGCAATGGTCACCTCAAATTTCCCTTGGTACAACAGTGATGATACCAGAAAGTTTCGTGCCTGACTTATCGTTACGTATGGGACTTTATCGTCGTTTAACAGAACTTGATGATTTAGAACAAATTGATGAATTTGCAGCGGAGTTAATTGATCGCTTTGGTCCTTTACCCCTTGAGGTTCAACACCTTCTTAAAGTCTTTTATATCAAAACATTGTGTCGAAAAGCGCATGTAGAAAAATTAGATACAGGACCAAAGGGGATTGTCATACAGTTTCGTAATAACTATTTCGCAAATAGTGTTGCTCTTGTTCAGTGGGTGGGAAAACAAGGTTCAATGGCAAAAATCCGACCAGATCAAAGTATTGCTCTTATTCGTGATTGGTCCACAGCGGATGAAAGGCTTGTTGGAGCAGCGAATATTATAACACAGCTTGTCGAAATGGCAGAACAACATTCTGTTTAAAAAATATCTTTATTATTTTAGAATTATTACTCATTTTTATAAAATCATTCTATAAAAACAAACAGTTATTGATTTTGTATAAGAATAAAATTTAAGTTTATAATAAAGAGCCCTTATATATTTATTTGGTTTTTATTATATACGTATTGATATAATGAAGGAAATAGATTAGACGGTTTAACTGCAATAAATAGCACTTTCAATATAATAAGCTAATAAGCTCCTGTAAATTTTTTAGAAAAAAAATTTAGGTAAAGATAGCATGCTTTCTTCATTACAAAAGTGTCTAACTATCGTTTTTTTGTTACTCACTTTAATATATGGCGTAAAAAACGCTTATGCTGAGTTATCTTCTGATGAACAATACCAACATTTAAAAAACAAAAGAAAGAATATTAAAGAGAGCATACAATTTATTGAAGAAAGTATATCTCATTTGGATATTTGGGAAAAAAATATTTCTAAAGCAGAATACTATGAGCGTTTACAGGAACGGAATAAGTTATATAAAAAACTGAAAACTCTGAAGGATGAATATTATAATCTTGGTTCGAAATTACAGGATCTAGCTGAAAAAAAACAAAAAATTATCTCTAGAATACATATAGCGAGAGAGTATGAAGTAGGGGAGTATGAAGAAAAGTTGATTAAAGCAAAAGATTATTTAAAAAAAACTCAAACGTTTAATGAATGGGGAATGAATGAGAAAAGTGGAGGTGATGATGAGATAATGAAAAATTATCTCATATTTATTATTGCTTGCAATACGTTAGCGGATATATTGCAAAGTGATATAGGTGCTATTTTGCGCAAAGATTTTGATTGGAAAGATAAAGATTTTAGTTGGGCTAAAGGCGCAAATAATTCAATAAGTCCTAGTTTAGTCAGGGATATTAAAGAATTATTAACAGATGGCTCTTATAGTTATGAAAAACAAATATTTGACGATATAAAAAATAGTCTTACAGAAGATAATTGGTTTGTAAAAAGTGCACCTAAGCTTTGTAATACCATTAAAGAAGTACATAATATAATGCTTCCAAACAAGAAAAAGAATATTATAGATCGTATACGTTTTCATGTTGAAGAATTATTCAATTAAAAATTTACTCATATAAATACAGAGAAATTAAGATTATATACTAAATAATAGTTAAAATATATTTTAATTTTTTGTTTTTAATTATTATTTATAATAAAGTAATTTTATGCACATAAGATATTATCTATTGTTCTTATCATATAAGATTTAATATATATATTAAATAATAAAATCATATATCTTTTTTATGTTTTCTTTTTATGCATAATTTTTTGTGCTTGTAGTTTTTTATTTTTATCTGTTTAATTATTTTAATGACGATACATCTCATATCATAAATCTTGTTTCATTAATATGATAAGAGAGATATTTTATAGCTCTAAGTTGTGTTATATAGAGAAACAAAATGATATTTTAATTCATTTTTTTCTTAAAACTTAAATCATTAACGATTTATATCTTTGATATTGTGAAAGATGAAAAGAATTTATCATTTTAGTAGATTCTTTTATTTAAGAAATAACTTAAAAGAAATTGATAAAAGCTATATTTTTTATTCACGTTATAAAACTGAGAGATGATATTTGTACAGAAGTGCAATAATAGATGTTTAATATATGAGCATAAATTTATTATGGCTTTAGGCACGTGAGATGATTCATAGGGAGGGTTTCCTTTGTTCAGTAGTTTATCTATAAAACTAACTCCGCTTGTGATGTACAAGTGGATAAATTTTATTGATTCAACATAAGAGAGGTTTGCGCTATTAGGATCTTTCATACAATATAGAAATAGAAAAAAGATAAATTATTATTATAAATTAATATGTTATTATATTTTAAGAAAGTTTTTTATAAATAAAATATTTTCAGCAGTTATAGATTTTCTCTCTAAGAAAATGTGTTGTTTAATTAAGAAAAAAGCACTTCTTTAGTAGCGTATTTTTAAACTAAACTGTTTAGTTAAACGCTATGGAATATAAAATTTTTATTACAAAAGCGTATCACTATTATTTTGTAAACAAGGGCAGAAAATTGTTCATTAGCAAAAAGCTCTCTTAACAATTATGCAGAAATTTTAGACAATCAGTGGTTTTAATTCATTAAATGTTTCAATAATATCGTAGATGATTTTGTTTTTGTGTATCACACAAGGAAAACAGTAAAATTTATCTGATATTTTAGAGCTTCATGCATTGCAACACCTGTTGCAAAGGTTCTATAAGCTTAACATGAAGAGTAATAAATGTAAAAATTTTAATTAGTAAGTTTTTTAGAGTAGTATCAGAGTTTATTTTAATTAATATTGCAATATTGATTCGTTTGTGTAATCTTAGTTTAAATGCACAGAGGTGTTTTATGGATAGATTGCATCAAATACCAATGTGATGAAGAGGGGAAATGATATGAGTGTATAAAAATTAGAATGGCTCGTCGTATTTTTTCTCTAAATTTGACTTTTTTTTTTATATTGAAGTAAAAATAGTAAAATTAATTGTTATTTCATTATAATTTAATAAATTAAGTTGGAATTATATTTAATATTTTTTTGAAGTTACTTAAGAGCGCGTTGAAAGGATTAACTTAATCATGTCGCATAAAAATGTTTATTCTGCTGTTTCAGTATTAGTTGGAGCCGCTGCCCTTTTTCTTATAGCTGGTATTTCTGCAAATGCGCAAACTTTATCACAAGGTTGGTACAAAGTTTGCAGTAAGCAGCATGATGTTGATATTTGTAATACAATGAATACTGTATTATCGAATACGGGACAACCTTTAACGGCTTTTAATCTTGTTGAAATAAAAGGGAAGCAAAATGAGAAACGTATAGGTATTCAAGTGCCGACAGGTCGTTTTTTGCCAGAAGGTGTTCACATTAAAATTGGTGACGAGTTCTCTAAAAAAATTCCTTATATTATTTGTAATGGACCAAGTTGTATTGCTAATGATGTCTTAGATGATAAGCTTATAGCAGCTATGAAAAGTGGTACAAAAATGGTTGTAACCACAGTTAATTTCCGTGGTTCAGCTAATCCTATTGAATTTTCTCTTAATGGGTTTACAGCAGCCTATACCGGTCCTGGTATGGAGGAAAAAGATTTCCAACAAGAACAAATAAAGCTGCAGCAAGCTATTCAATCAAAGCAAAAAGAAATTGAAGAGCGTATGCGGGCTGAGCAAGAAAAAGCGAAACAAAAGTAATAAAACCACACCATAAAAGTTGGTCAAAACGTTTTCTATAATTGTTTATTTGAACCGCCACAGTTTTCTGTGGCGGTTTTTTTTAATCCTTAATTTTTCGAAAGAATTCTGCGTTTCCACCAACCAATACGTTCAGTTTTGGAAGAATCATTAGGCGTTGATGAAATAACAACGGGTTGATTAATTGTTTCTTCAATTTGGGAAGGAGAGGTTTCGATAACTTTCTCCATCTCGATTACAGTTTCTTGCTCTAATATTTTTTGTATTTGCGTTGTCTCTTTAGAAGATGATTTTTTACGTGTTCCACGTGTTGATTTTTTACTCTTTTCAAGAGCTTTATCTTCTACCTCATGAATAGCTTTGTCTGCTTTTTTTGTTTTAGTTTTACGCACCGGACTGGTTGTAGGTTTTTTTTCAAGAGATTTTTGTTCTGCAATATTTTGATCATTCTCTAAAGAAAGTTGATTTTCTACTACTTTTGAAGAACGTGTTTTACGTTTTTTAGGTTTAATACTTGTATCATTTTTTTCAGATTCACTCTGTTGTTGTATATCTAGAGCTTGTGTATTATTTTTTGTTTCTTCAAGTTCAAAAGATTTAACAGGTGAAACACGACGTTTGCGATGCGCTGCTTTAATTTCTGCTAAAGCTTGCTTAGCAAAATCTCCTACTGGTTCTGCATAAGGAACGCGAATCTGATGAAAATTATTATCTTGATTGCGTCGACCACCACGACGTCCTCGACGACGTCCTCGACGATAAGAATCATCATTTAAGGTATCTTCTTTTTTATGAACGTTGGAGAGAGAATGATCAGTAATTTCACCGTGACGATTTTTGCGCCGACGCTTTTGGTTTGTTTCAATGGGAGAAGGATTTTCAATAGATTCACTTTTTATGAAAACAGAATCTTCAATTTCTTGCTTATTGTCATCTTCCAATGAAGATTGAGAAATTCTCTCTGCTATTGAGCCTTTAGAAATAACAAGATGTTGTGTTCCAATACTATCATCTGCTTCAATACTAATATTAAGTTTAAAGCGAGCTTCTAAATTAACAAGAATATTGCGTTTATGATTTAATACATAAAGCGCTGTTGCTACGGGGGTGCGCACGATAATATTATGTTGCGAATTATGAAGAAGATATTCTTCAATTGAGCGCATGACATGTAACGCAATTGATGATTCAGAACGTATATTTCCTGTTCCTGCGCAATGTGGGCAGGGCTGTGTCGTACTTTCTAAAACCGATATGCGAATACGTTGACGACTCATTTCTAAAAGGCCGAAGTGTGAAATATGACCTACTTGAATACGAGCACGATCGTTTTTTAAACAATCTTTTAATTTTTTTTCGACCAGCTTCACATTGCGTTCTTCAAGCATATCAATAAAATCAATCACAATTAAACCAGCAAGGTCACGCAAGCGTAATTGCCGCGCTACTTCTTCAGCAGCTTCAAGGTTAGTTTGTAAGGCTGTCTTTTCGACAGAGAATTCTTTCGTAGAGCGGCCAGAATTTACGTCAATAGCAACAAGTGCTTCTGTTTGATTAATAACAAGATAACCACCAGATTTTAAAGAAACCTGTGGTTGCAACATTTTATCAAGTTGAATTTCAATATTATTTCTTGCAAAAATGGGCGTAGGATCACGGTAAGGTTGCACAACTTTTGCATGACTTGGCATGAGCATACGCATAAAGTCTTTCGCTTCACGATATCCTTGGTCTCCAGAGACAAGAATTTCACTAATGTTCTTATTATAAAGATCTCGTATAGAACGCTTGATGAGATTGCTTTCTTCATGGACAAGGCATGGCGCCGTTGACTCGAGTGTCAAAGTGCGAATAGTATCCCATAACCGCATAAGATATTCATAATCACGTTTAATTTCAGCTTTTGTTCTATTGGCACCAGCGGTTCGTAAGATAACGCCCATACCTTTTGGAACGGCTAATTCTTTTACGATTTCTTTAAGACGCTTACGGTCTTGTACGTTCGTAATTTTTCGTGAAATACCACCACCACGTGCTGTGTTGGGCATTAGAACAGAGTAACGACCAGCTAGAGATAGATATGTTGTAAGGGCAGCACCTTTATTACCACGCTCTTCTTTGATAACTTGTACCAACAAAATTTGACGTCGTTTAATGACTTCTTGAATTTTATACTGGCGCCCTTGTTTTCTTTGATAAATCGGGAGCTCTTCACGGATGTCCTCAGCACCGACCATTTCAATCTCATCATAAGAGATATTGGCATTTAATGCTTCTTCTGTATTATCAATTATTATCGCTTCAGATGTGATATCATTTTCAATATCGGCTGCTATAACATTGTTTTTTTCACTTTTTTTTGTTCTTCTGGAGCGTTTTTTATTTTTAGTTGCTTCTTCCGTAAAGGTATCTACAGAATTTTCTCCTACAGCTTCTTTTTCTTCTTCTTCAAGAAGAGCAAGGCGATCAGCAATAGGAATTTGATAATAATCAGGATGAATTTCAGAAAATGTTAAAAAACCATGTCGGTTTCCACCATATTCAACAAAAGCCGCTTGGAGAGACGGTTCTACACGCGTAATACGTGCGAGATAAATATTCCCCTTGAGCTGTTTTCTATGTTCTGATTCAAAATCAAGTTCTTCAATTTTGTTGCCGTGAACAACAACAACACGTGTTTCCTCCGGATGGGAGGCATCTATAAGCATTTTGTTTGACATAAGTTAATATCCTGAAGGCGACATGCACAATTTTATTCAAACGAATGCCATAACTATTCGTAAACATAAAAGGCTGTCTGCCATAAAAGGGAGGTACCAGAAAAACAGGACGAAACACCACGTGCAAAGGCATGACTGCATTTACACCATTTCTCATCATTATTTCCATCTGTTTTTTATGACTCATATTTTCTTAAAAGTCTCCGGTAAAATAATCTTTAAAACAGTTCGGATATCCGAACCAACGAATCTTAAGTAATGCAATCCTAATGTTACAACATAGAAATTTTTCATCCATAAAAAAGTCTCAACGCATAATAGACAAAAAACTTCTAAAGACAACTTAATATGAGTTACAGATAATTTAGATGACTATTATCAGCTAGGAAGCATAAATATTCTTTTATGTTGATATCATGCGTTTGGCAAGTAACAATGTAAATCATGTATAATTATAATATCTTTATGACCTTAATTTCGTTTTGAGGTGTTTATTTAGCTTTTATTGAAAAATAGATAATAAATTGGTGTATCGTTTTATGTAACCAAGATAAATTATTACAAAGGTAATGTAGAGTATTTTGCTTATGATAAGAGTTTTTTTTACCAAAAAGCTGAAAACAGCTTATGGGGATGTTATTGTGCTCGTCACATACTTTTTATTATCTTTTTTGCTACTCCAAACTAGTGTTCAAGCCGCAGATCCTCTGAGACTTATTAATTTTCGAACCATTGGTGATAGTATTCATACGCGTATTATTGCGGTTTTTAATTCAAAACCAAATGTTCGTTTACAGATTTTTGACAGGCCCGCACGTTTGGTTATCAATTTACCTACAATTGACTTTTCGATGCAAAATACGCCTTTAAAGAAACGGAATACATTATCCGTTATGCTTTCAGATGTGCGTTATGCTTTCTCTGACATACAGACTTCACGCATTATTTTGACAAGTAAAACGGCTTTTGTGGTTGAAAAAAATGTCGTAAAAAAATTAAATAATGGTTTATGGCAGTTGCTGATTGATATTCGTAAAAGTACACAAGAAAAATTTGATGAGATATTAAAAAAACAGCAAAGAAGCAATTTTGATACAAAAACACAGTTAATGCCAGCATATAATTTCCGTGTTGTTCTTGATCCTGGTCATGGTGGTATTGATGGCGGTGCACGGGGTGTTACTGGAATTTTAGAAAAAGATGTGACTTTAGACTTTGCGCGTGCATTGCAAGACGAATTACAAAAGGATTCTCATATTACCGTTGCTTTAACACGAGATTCCAATATTTTTTTAAGACTAAGTGAAAGAGTTAAAAAAGCGCAAGAGTTTGATGCTGATCTTTTTATATCTATTCACGCAGATACGATTGATCTACATTCTCTTCGCGGTGCCACAGTGTATACCATATCAGATAAAGCCTCTGATGCCATTGCAAAATCTTTAGCTGAAAATGAAAATAAAGTTGATTTGCTTGATGGTTTGCCTGCAGATGAAACGCTCGAAGTTACAGATATTTTGATGGATCTTACACGACGTGAAACACATACATTTTCGGTTAATTTTGCAAATAGTGTTATTTCAAGTTTATCAAAGAATCATATTAACTTGATTAATAACCCACATCGGTATGCTAATTTTCAAGTTTTAAGAGCTTCAGATATACCCTCAGTCTTGATAGAGATAGGTTATTTATCCAATAAAGAGGATGAAAAGTTATTAAATGATCCTCATTGGAGAAAACAAATGGCAGCCTCTATTGCTCATTCTATTCGTCAATTTGCTGATTATAGGCAGAAAATGATACAGCCTCTTTAAATTTATGAGAAAATAGAGTATCAATATGGGCTTCTAGTGTACCCTAGTATAAATAAAAGATAGAAAACAATTTCTCTTGATCTCAATCTTGTGGTGATATCCACTTGGTGTGTTTGAAGTAACGTATTTTTTCTTTAATTAATTCTTAAGAAAGCGATAGCCGTTTTTATGATGATTTTTTTAAGATATCTTCTTCGTTTTTTTATTGCTATTGGACTTTATGGTGCAATAACGTGGGGTGTTATGACCAGTGGTCAAGCAAATGCACTCCCTGATTATGAAGTTCTTTCACTTTATGAGCCGCCGGTAATGACCCGTGTCCATGCTTCTGATGGCCGTCTTATGGCAGAGTTTGCAACAAAACATCGCCTCTATTTACCGATTCAATCAATACCAAAGCTTGTTATAAATGCTTTCATTTCGGCTGAAGACAAAAACTTTTATCATCATTTTGGTTTAGATCCTGAAGGACTTTCTCGAGCTTTGATCAATAATATTCGTAATATTGGTTCTGGAAGACGTCCAGAGGGTGCATCAACTATAACGCAACAAGTCGCTAAAAACTTCCTTTTAAGTTCAGAAACAACGTTAGAACGTAAATTTAAGGAAGCTATTTTAGCAATGCGTATTGAGAAAACTTATTCAAAAGATCATATTCTCGAACTTTATCTCAATGAAATTTATCTGGGTCGTGGCACTTATGGCATAGCTGCTGCTTCATTGACCTATTTCAATAAATCCGTCAATGACCTGACGCTAGAACAATGTGCTTATTTGGCTGCTCTTCCAAAAGGACCAGCAAATTATGATCCATTTAAGAATACACAACGTGCTATTGATCGGCGTAATTGGGTTATAGACCGGATGATTGCAAATGGATATGTAACGCGTGAACAAGGTGAAAAAGCGAAAGCTAAACCTTTAGGAGCGACAATACGTGGGAGTGATAGCTATGTTTTTGCGGCTGATTATTTTACTGAAGAAGTACGGCGTCGTTTAATACATCGCTATGGGGCTAAAACACTTTATGAAGGTGGGCTTTCCATTCGTACAACGCTTGATCCGCATTTACAACTTATTGCGCGACGTGCTTTGCACGATGGATTAATTAGATTTGATCATGCGCAAGGATGGCGTGGAGCTTATGCGCATATTGATGAGAAAGGTGATTGGGGGACAGAACTTGCAGATATCACAGGGCTAAGTGATGTTCCTGAATGGCGTTTAGCTGTTGTTCTTTCTACTAATCTCAATAAAGTAGAGATTGGTTTACAGCCACAGCGCGAAGCTTCAGGTATATTATCAAAAAAACGGGAAATTGCTGTTTTATCTGAAGCTGATTCAAAATGGGCACTCCATGTTGTAAAAGAAAATGGTTATCGAAAAACTGTTCAGAGCTTATCTCATGTTCTGCAAGTTGGGGATGTCATTTTTGTTGAAAAACTATCTAATACAAACAACACTTATCGTTTACAACAAATTCCAAAGGTTGAAGGTGCAATTGTTGCTATGGAACCTCATACAGGGCGCGTTCTTGCTATGGTGGGAGGATTTTCTTTTGCCGCATCTGAATTCAATCGTGCAACCCAAGCTTATCGCCAACCGGGGTCTGCTTTTAAGCCTTTTGTTTATGCAGCAGCTCTTGATAACGGATATACACCAGCATCCGTTGTTTTAGATGGCCCCATTGAAGTTCGTCAATATAATGGTGAAGTTTGGCAACCCAAAAATTATGGGGGTACCTTTGCAGGACCTTCAACGTTGCGTTATGGTATTGAGCGTTCTCGTAATCTTATGACAATACGGCTTGCCAATGATATGGGAATGCCTCTTGTCGCTGAATATGCAGAACGCTTTGGGATCGTAGATAAATTGCAGCCTTATCTTCCCATGGCTTTAGGGGCTGGCGAAACAACAGTATTACGAATGGTTACAGCTTATTCCGTTATTGCCAATGGCGGACGCTCTATTAAACCTTCTCTGATAGACAGAATTCAAGATCGTTATGGGAAGACAATTTATCGTCATGATGATCGTATTTGCGAAAATTGTAATACGAATTCATGGAATAATCAAAGTGAACCCACATTGATTGATGAGCGAGATCAAGTTCTTGACCCTATGACGGCTTATCAAATTACATCGATGATGGAAGGGGTTGTTCAGCGTGGTACTGCGGCACGTTTACGTTATCTTAATCGACATATTGCCGCTAAAACAGGAACAACCAATGACTCTAAGGATGTCTGGTTTATGGGATTTACTCCTGACATTGTCGTTGGTATTTTTGTCGGTTATGATCAACCAGCTCCGTTAGGATATAATGGAACAGGAAGTTCATTAGCTGCACCTATTTTTGGTGATTTTATGGCAGATGCTCTTAAAGGGAAGCCAGATGTTCCCTTTAAGATGCCAAAAGGTATGATTTTAATGCCAATTAATCGGAAAACAGGAATGCTTGCCGAAAGAGGAGATCAAGATGTCATTATAGAAGCATTTAAACCAGGGACTGGGCCTGCTGATATATATCAAGTTATTGGGAGTACAAATTCTTTTCAAGAAGGTGTTCCTGCAGTAACGACTTCTCCACAAGTCAACAAAGCACTTGAAAGTGGGACAGGTGGGCTGTATTAATCGACAAAATCTCCTTTTGCCATGAGTCATGGTTTTTATCTCTTTTTTACAATGTCGGTTCTATAAATAGAGTGATAGAACTGTACCATTTTCTGATAGCAGCTATTAAATTTGTATAAAATGCTAAGAGACACAACCAAAAAGAGTTTTTAAAAATACGGTGTTAAATTATGCGAGCAGAAATAGAAACATTAGTTGATGAAATCCAGAAAGCAATACAATTGCTAAGGGGGCATCTTTGACTGGGATCAATCACTAAAGCGTCTTGAATATCTTAATCAAAAAGCGGAAGATCCATCATTATGGGATGATGCACAACGAGCACAGGATATGATGCGTGAGCGTCAACGTCTTGATGATTCAATCAATGGTCTTTTATCATTTACAAAAACACTTGAAGAATGCATTGAGCTTATTGCGATGGGCGAAGAAGAAAGTGATGTGGAAATTATCGCTGATGCAGAAAGATCAATACGTAATCTTAAAAATGAGATAGATAAAAGGCAAATTGACGTACTTCTTTCAGGAGAGGCAGATCCGAATGATACCTATTTAGAAGTTCATGCTGGAGCAGGGGGAACAGAAAGCCAAGATTGGGCTTCTATGCTCTTACGTATGTATATGCGATGGGCTGAACAGCATGAAATGAAGGTTGAAATTTTAGAAATTCATGATGGAGAAGAAGCAGGAATAAAGTCAGCGACTATTCTTGTAAAAGGGCATAATGCTTATGGAATGTTAAAAACAGAATCAGGCGTTCATCGCTTAGTACGGATTTCTCCATTTGATTCGAATGCAAAGCGCCATACTTCTTTTGCGAGCATTTGGGTCTATCCAGTTATTGATGACAATATTGAAGTTGATGTTTCAGAGGCAGATGTGCGTATTGATACATATCGTGCATCTGGAGCAGGAGGACAACATGTTAACACAACAGATTCTGCTGTTCGCATCACACATATAAAAACGGGTATTGTTGTTCAATGTCAAACAGAGCGTTCTCAACATAAAAATCGCGCTACGGCTTGGTCGATGTTGCGTGCACGGCTTTATGAAGAAGAGCTTAAAAAAAGAGAAGAAGAAACCAATGCTGCTGAATCTTCTAAAACAGAAATCGGATGGGGACATCAAATTAGATCTTATGTTCTTCAACCCTATCAGCTTGTCAAAGATTTGCGTACAGGAATTGAAAATACGGATCCACAATCCGTACTTAATGGTAATTTAGATGCATTTATAGAGGCAGCACTCGCACGGCGCATTTATGGACAAGACAAAAAAACTGAGGATATTCGTTAATTACATATCCTTCCTTCAAGCCATGTAGATTTTTTCTTAAGCTGTTCGTTTTATGGATGCTGTGATGTTATATAGCCTTTGATACTTTAAAGGTTTAAAGGGGGATTTTCTTGTTCCTTTCTTCAACTTTTTCTCACACGCTAATTCTGCTTATGATATTGCAAGTGATAGGAAGAATCTGAAATCAGAAAATTTTGCGATATTCGGGGGACTAATATAAATGTAAAACAATTCATTATCCTTATAAATCAATATATTGTAAAAATTGAATCCGTTGAAAAACTAAAATCAATTAGGGAGAATAACTTTTGCTTTTGAAGGTAAATCAAACACTCAATTTACAAGTTACCATTATGATATAAAAGTGTTGCAGTAGCTAAAACATTTTCAGCATGCCCAGATACGCTTACTTTGCGCCATTCTTCTACTATTATTCCATTTGCATCAATTAAAAAAGTGCTCCGTTCAACTCCCATATATTTGCGTCCATACATGCTTTTCTCAACCCAAACACCATAAGCTTCGAGGGTCGTTTTTTCTTCATCAGAAACCAAGATGACATCAAGTTCATGTTTTATTTTAAATTTATCATGTTTTTTTACATTATCTGGAGAGATTCCAATAACAGCAACACCGATTTCATCAAATTTCATCTTTAATTTTGTGAAATCAAGTGCTTCACTTGTGCAACCACTGGTGTCATCTTTTGGATAAAAATATAAAACAACAGGCTTTCCTTTAAAGTCAGAAAGACACACTGTCTCTCCTCCATCGCGCGGCAAAGTAAAATCAGGAGCAAGAGCACCTTTCATTGGTCTTGTCATTGTTTTCATCTTTCTTTTTTGTGTAACAGGTATAAAATATCAGAGTACACAGAAGAAAAGAACTATTCAACTCTCTAGAATTTTATCGTTTTGAAGAGACTTTTATTTCCCTAACAAAATTCGCCCTATCACAACGATTGAATTGAAAGAACAAGCTCGACGTGAACAACATAAACAAAACAGCAAAAGATTATACTGGTTTCATCACAACATGTTTTTTCTTACCAAAAGAAAGTTTAATGGTTCCTTCTGCACTGACATCCCTTTCAATAATAAGATGTGTTTCATCCTCAATAATTTGATCATTTACACGGACACCTCCACCTTGAACGTGTCGGCGTGCCTCACTATTCGATCTAGCGAGTCCTGCTTGTACTAAAAGAGTGAGCAATCCAACACCTTTTTTTAATTCTGAGGCATTAATTTCAACAGTTGGAAGATTTTCTCCCAGAGTTTTTTCTTCAAACGTCTTGCGAGCCGTTTCTGCTGCTGCATCAGCAAGAACACGTCCATGCAACATTGCTGTAATTTCTGTTGCAAGAATTTTTTTTGCTTCGTTAATTTCAGTTCCTTGTAATAGAGAAAGTTTAAGAATCTCATCCATCGGCAATGGAGTATAGAGCTTTAGAAATCGTGTTACATCAGCATCTTCTGTATTGCGCCAGTATTGCCAAAATTGATAAGGTGAAAGTTTATCCGCATTTAGCCATACAGCCCCATTCAATGATTTACCCATTTTGGCACCGGAAGAGGTTGTCAGCAATGGTGATGTTAACGCATATAATTGCGGTGTTCCTAAACGATGTCCTAATTCGATTCCGTTAATAATGTTGCCCCACTGATCAGAGCCCCCCATTTGCATACGCAACCCATAACGTTTATAAAGTTCAACAAAGTCATAAGCTTGCAGAATCATATAATTAAACTCTAAGAATGACAAAGAGTGCTCACGCTCAAGTCTGAGTCTGACAGAATCAAATGACAACATACGGTTGACAGAAAAATGCTTTCCTACATCACGCAAAAATTCTAAGTAGTTTAAATTGCATAACCATTCAGCATTATTCACAATACAAGCATCGGTTTCTCGGTCACCGAATGTCAAATAGTTAGCAAATACCTTTTTAATACCATCAATATTTGCAGCAATATCATCTTGTGTCAGAAGGCGTCGCGCTTCGTCTTTGAAAGAAGGATCACCAATCAATCCGGTTCCTCCACCCATTAAAGCAATGGGGCGATGACCCGTTTTTTGTAACCAATAAAGCATCATAATCTGAAGAAGACTTCCAGCATGTAAACTCGATGCTGTTGGGTCAAATCCAGTATAAGCGCTTACAGTTTCTTTTGAAAAAAGATCATCTAAGCCTTTTTCATCTGAAATTTGGTGGATAAAACCACGTTCGCTCATAATGTGTAAAAAATCAGATTTAAAGGCAAACACAGATTTAATTTCCTAATTTAAGAGTGCATTTATTGTATATAATAGGCGATTATATAACGAATTATTAATGCGTTATCTATCATAACTGACGCACACCTCACAAGAGAAAGAGACATATTGGTAGTATAAAGATAATAATACAGGTATTATTTCCTTTTTACGCTAAAAAAGAAACTTCTTAGTAATAGAAAAAAGGTGTTCTGTTATTCTCATTTCTATCCTGAAATAAAATTTAGAAAAATTTTAAATGCAGACTAAAAAAATTACTTTGTTATGATCAGAGACGATTTTTGCTAATTTTTTATAAATCTATCGTATTTTCCTAAGTTAGTGAAAGTATTTCAGGAGGAGGAGCGAGAAGTTCATTGGAGATATGGTTATCCAAATAGTGGGCACATCGTTCAATAAGTTTTTCATGACATCCACTGAAAAAGTGATTAGCCTCTTCCAATATTTCTTGTGTAATGATGATACCTTTTTGTGTTTTTAATTTATCGACAAGTATTTGAACATCTTTTGGAGGGGCAACTTTATCGATACCGCCATGAATGATAAGTCCAGAAGAGGGACAAGGTGCAAGAAATGAAAAGTCATAAACATTAGGCTGAGGGGCAACTGAGATAAATCCCTCAATTTCCGGTCGGCGCATTAAAAGCTGCATACCAATCCATGCTCCAAATGAGTATCCTGCTACCCAACAATTTTTAGAGTCTGGATGTTGTGTCTGCACCCAATCGAGAGCAGCAGCAGCATCTGAAAGTTCTCCTATTCCATAATCAAATTCACCCTGACTACGACCAATACCACGAAAGTTAAAACGTAAAGTTGTAAAGCCACGTTGTTGGAACATATAAAAGAGGTCATAGACAATTTTATGATTCATAGTTCCACCAAATTGGGGATGAGGATGCAAAATGATCGCAATGGGTGCATTTTTTTGTTGTGAAGGTTGATAACGCCCTTCGAGCCGACCCGCGGGACCGTTAAAAATAATTTCTGGCATAAAATGCTCCTTAATGCAATAAAAGGCTCTCTTTGACCCTGGTCGACTTTTACCATAGAATCTCTTAAATAATTATTAGATATTCTTTTTTTAGTGCACTTTTCAAGAAAAATGCGCTATTTTTTCAATCAATTCATAAGATTAATGATTGCGATGTAAAATGGTTATAAAACGCCGATATTTTGATCATAACGCAACAACACCGCTCAAAAAAGTGGCACGGATAGCGTTACTGGAATCTTTAGAGATATTTGGTAATCCATCATCGGTTCATAAGGAAGGGCGTGCCGCTAAAACTTTGTTGCAAAAGTCCCGTCGGCAAATCGCTGAAAATCTTAAAACAGATCCAGATCACGTGGTATTTACCTCTGGTGCGAGTGAAGCCGCAATGACTTTGTTAACACCTTTTTACAATATGGGGAAAGCAAAAGTTAAATTTTCTCATCTTTACCTTGGAGCGACTGAACATCCCTCTGTTGCAGAGGGAGGACGTTTTTCTAAAGAATTGATAAGCGTCATTGATGTTGATCAAGATGGGCTCATACAACAAGATAAATTAACATCACTCTTAACGGTTCACGATAAAACAAAAGGTTTACCTCTTGTTGCTATTCAAGCTGCAAATAGTGAAACGGGTGTTATTCAACCGTTAACAGAAATCGCCGCTATTGTTCGGGATTTAGGAGGCACTCTTATAGTTGATTTGACACAATATGTAGATAAAAATTTTGTGGATATTCATCAGTTAGGAGGAGACTTTTTTATACTGTCTGCCCATAAAATTGGCGGTCCTAAAGGAATTGGTGCTTTTGTTTCATGTGGTAATCTTCTCATGCCACACCCTCTTATTATTGGAGGAGGACAAGAAAAAGGTCTCCGTGGAGGAACAGAAGCATTGCCCCTTATTGCTGCTTTTGGGGCAGCAATGACTGATTGCTTCACACAGGAGGAAATAAAACAGTTAATATATTTACGCAATAAATTAGAAGCTGGACTACAAAAAATAAGTAAAAATGTTGAGATTTTTGGCAAAAGAGTTCAACGTTTGCCAAATACAACTTACTTTACCGTGAAAAATATAAAAGCTGAAACGATGCAAATTGCTTTTGATTTAGAAGGGTTTTCTTTATCATCCGGCTCTGCCTGTTCTTCGGGAAAAGTAAAACAAAGCAAAGTGTTGGAGGCAATGGGGTATCATGTTCCAAATGGTGCCATTCGCATTTCGCTAGGGCGTGGCACAACTTCTGAAGATATTGATGATTTTCTGTCGTTTTTTTCTCAAATTATAAGCAGGAAAAAAGGGGAAGATTTATCATCAGAAAGTTATAAAAATTAGAATTATTTTAAAAATAAAATAAGTTTGATTGAAATTTTTGCGCTTTACCTATAGCCTAGGAGATAACTTGCTTACTTTAATCTTGTAAAAAACAAGACTTTAGTTACCGGTTTTTGACGCCAAAAAATGGAGAAAATTTATGCCGGCAGTACAAGAAACGATACGCCAAGTACGTGAAATAGATGTTGACCAATATAAATATGGTTTTGAAACCAATATTGAAACCGATAAAGCTCCAAAAGGCTTAAATGAGGATATTATCAAATTTATTTCCGCTAAAAAAAATGAGCCTGAATGGATGCTAACATGGCGCTTAAAAGCTTACCGCCGTTGGCTGACAATGCAAGAGCCTCATTGGGCGCGTCTTGAATATCCTAAAATTGATTTTCAGGAGCTTTATTATTATGCTGCTCCAAAAAATCATACAGGACCAAAATCTTTGGATGAAGTGGATCCTGAGTTATTAGCAACGTACGAAAAACTTGGCATTCCCCTTAAAGAACAAGAGATTTTGGCAGGAGTAAGAAAACAGTCTGATCCCTCCACTTTTGATGACAGTATGTCTGTATCGGGGCAGGTGGCTGTTGATGCAGTCTTTGATTCTGTTTCTGTTGTAACAACATTCAAAAAAGAGCTGGCACGTGCTGGTGTGATTTTTTGTTCTATTTCAGAGGCGATTATTGAACATTCTGAGCTTATTAAAGAATATTTAGGAACAGTTGTACCTATAAGTGATAATTATTATGCGGCCTTAAATGCAGCTGTCTTTACAGATGGTTCATTTGTTTATATTCCTAAAGGGGTTCGTTGTCCTATGGAGCTTTCAACTTATTTTAGGATTAATGAACGCAACACTGGCCAATTTGAACGAACATTGATTATCGCCGCTGAAGATTCCTATGTTTCTTATCTTGAAGGGTGTACAGCACCCCAACGTGATGAAAACCAACTTCATGCTGCTGTTGTTGAGCTTATTGCCCTTGAAAATGCAGAGATTAAATATTCTACAGTACAAAACTGGTATCCTGGCGATAAAGATGGAAAGGGCGGTATTTATAATTTTGTGACGAAGCGTGGAGATTGTCGAGGTGATAGCTCTAAAATTTCATGGACACAAGTTGAGACTGGTTCTGCGATTACTTGGAAATATCCATCCTGCTTACTCCGTGGTAATAATGCGCGTGGAGAATTTTATTCTATTGCCGTTGCAAACGGTTATCAACAAATTGATTCCGGTACAAAAATGATTCATTTGGGAAAAAATACTTCCAGTCGCATTATTTCCAAAGGTATTTCTGCAGGTTTTTCAAATAACACGTATCGAGGACAAGTCACAGCGCATCGAAAAGCACAAAATGCGCGTAACTTTACGCAATGTGATAGTTTGTTAATCGGGAATGATTGTGGTGCGCATACAGTTCCTTATATTGAAGCAAAAAATGCAACAGCTCAGTTTGAACATGAAGCCACAACATCAAAAATTTCTGATGACCAACTTTTTTATGTTATGCAAAGAGGAATTCCCGAAGAAGAAGCTATCGCATTAATTGTAAATGGTTTTGTAAAAGAGGTCATTCAAAAACTTCCCATGGAATTTGCTGTCGAAGCACAAAAGCTTATTAGTATTAGCCTTGAAGGTAGTGTTGGATAATTTTATTTAATTAGATAAATAGAAGACTTTATGTAAAAAGGCTGTAACGGTAGCACATAATGCTAAAAATGACCTCTATGGTAATTACAAAAGTAGATGGATGCTAAGGTAAAATAATACGCATTGATATCTGAAAAACAGCCAAAACAGGATTAAATTATGTTAGAGATCAAAAATTTGCACGCCCGTATTGCTGAAACCGATACAGAAATTATTCGTGGTTTAAACTTGACAGTTCAAGATGGAGAAGTTGCCGCTATCATGGGACAAAATGGAGCCGGAAAATCAACTTTATCTTATTTGCTTGCTGGTCGTGATGATTATGAAATAACAGAAGGAGATATTCTCTATAATGGACAATCACTTTTAGAAATGGATCCAGCAGAACGTGCTGCATATGGTGTTTTTCTTGCATTTCAATATCCAATGGAAATACCAGGGGTAGCAACAATGGAATTTTTAAAAGTTGCGATGAATTCTCAACGCAAAGCGCGAGGTGACGAAGAACTTAAAATTCCTGAATTTATAAAATGTGTTAAAGAAGTTTCAGCCAAACTTGAAATAGATATGGATATGCTAAAGCGTCCATTAAATGTAGGTTTTTCAGGTGGAGAAAAAAAACGCGCTGAAATTTTACAAATGGCACTTCTTGAACCTACACTTTGCATTTTAGATGAAACGGATTCTGGCTTAGATATTGATGCACTAAAAATTGTTGCAGATGGTGTTAATAAACTTCGGGATTCAAAACGTTCATTTTTGGTGATTACCCATTATCAACGGCTGCTTAATTATATTATTCCTGATACGGTACATGTTCTTTATAAAGGACAAATTATCAAAAGCGGTGATAAATCCTTAGCGCTTTATTTAGAGGAAAATGGGTATGCTGATCTTATTAGGGAAGCGGTTTGAGGTTATTAAATATGAATGCACAGCAAAACTTGTTAGCGGTTGAAGAAAATATACTCAGTAATTTTAATCAGTATGTAAACCACTTACCTGGTGATAAAGCTGTACAGGAAATCCGCAAGAAAACTATTGAGCAGTTTCAAACGACACGGCTTCCTTCCCGTAAAATCGAAAGTTGGCATTATACCAATCTGCGTACCTTACTGAAGTCTATTAGCAATTTTTCAAAAGTTCAAGACAATCAATTGGTTGATGCATTGCTTTCAGAAAGTGCTGTTTTCTCCATAAACAATGGAAAAACATCGATAGAGTCAAAGGTAGACAACATTGCAGTAAAACGCCTTTCAGACGCATTAGAAGATAATTCTGTACAGATAAATCAAAACATTTCTGATGAAGATTTTATTGGACAGTTAAATACAGCTTTTGTTACAGATGGTTGGCTTTTTCACATCCCTGAAAATACAAAGTTAAATATCCCCATTGAATTACAAAATATACAAATGGGGGGACAATCTCATATTTTTTCGGATATAAAAGTTGATAAAAATAGTCAAGTTATGTTTATTGAACATCAGGTTGGCAATGATAAAGATACCTTTGTCAGTTCAATATTTTCATTAAATGTTGCTGCTGATAGTGATGTTACGTGGATTCTCATTCGCAATCGTGATTTTAATTCTACACAATTTGGTCGATTTTGTGCTGTTCTTGATCAAAGAGCGAAGTTATCACTTTATGTCATTAATATAGGGAGTCAATTAAATCGCCAAGAAATCGATATTGAATTACAGGGAGAAGAATCTGATTTTCAATTACGCGTCATAAATTTATTATCAGGACAAACACATAGTGATCTTACAATGACTGTTCGTCACGTGGAAGAAAAATCAACATCAACCGAAATTATACGCAATGTGGTTACAGATAAGGCTGTTGGTGTTTTCCAAGGAATAATACGTGTTTCTCAAAAAGCGCAAAAAACAGATGCACGCATGGCTTGTAATAGCCTTATTCTTTCAGATGATGCAGAATTTAATGCAAAGCCTGAACTGGAGATTTTTGCTGATGATGTTGCATGTGGTCATGGTGCAACAGTTGCTAATATTAATCATGATTATCTTTTTTATCTTATGACACGTGGTATCCCATTTAAAACGGCGCGAGCACTTTTGATTAAAGGATTTATCTCTGAGCTCATTGATGACATCAAGCAAGATAATATTCAAATCGTTTTGGAGAATATCATTAGTAAATGGCTTGAAAAAAATGTTTAAGGTAGAAAAAATGGAAAATAACGTACAAACATTTACTTATAATGTCGAAGAAATTCGGCGTGATTTTCCTATTTTGCACCATCAAGTTTATGGAAAGCGATTAGCATATCTTGATAGTAGTGCTTCTGCCCAAAAACCAATGTCAGTACTCAATGCAATGAATAATTATTATCACTATAGTTATGCTAATGTGCATAGGGGAATGTATTTTTTAGCCAATATAGCAACACAATCCTATGAAAATTCTCGTGAAACCGTTCGTGTTTTTCTAAATGCTCAAAAAGCTGAAGAAATTGTTTTTACGAAAAATGCAACAGAAGCTATTAATACTGTTGCTTATGGTTGGGCGATGCCAAAACTCAAGGAAGGTGATGAGATTGTTCTAACGATCATGGAACATCATTCAAATATTATTCCTTGGCATTTTCTCCGTGAACAAAAAGGTGTTAAACTTATTTTTGTTCCTGTCGATGAAAATGGTGTTCTGCACATTGAAGATTTCCAAAAGGCTTTAAGCGAAAAAACGCGGCTTGTTGCTATAACGCATATGTCCAATATATTAGGAACTGTGCCTCCTGTTAAAGAGATTATTAAACTAGCACATCAAAATTCTATTCCGGTTCTTGTTGATGGTTCTCAAGGAGCAGTACATTTAACCGTTGATGTGCAAGATCTCAATTGTGATTGGTATGTCTTTACAGGTCATAAGCTTTATGGACCCACTGGTATTGGTGTTTTGTATGGTAAAGAAGATAGGTTAGAAGAAATGCGTCCTTTTCAAGGGGGAGGGGAAATGATCGAGGAGGTAACAACCGATAAGGTTTTTTATAATGCTCCTCCTTACCGTTTTGAAGCAGGCACTCCTCCTATCGTTGAAGCTATTGGATTAACTGCGGCTATTGATTATATACAAGAGAAAGGTCGTAACACGATTCATGCCCATGAGAGGTCCCTTTTAGCTTATGCGCAGGAAAAACTTAAAATGGTTGAGTCATTGCGTATTTATGGTCATTCTCCCAATAAAGGAGCTATTATATCATTTATAATTGAAGGGATTCACGCCCATGATATCGCTATGTTTATTGATAGAAAAGGGGTTGCAATACGTGCGGGAACTCATTGTGCACAGCCTTTATTACAGCGCTTTGGTCTAACATCTATTTGCCGCGCATCGTTAGCCATGTATAACACTCAAGAGGATATAGATCAATTAGTAGAAGCATTGCAAGAAACAAGGACATTTTTTAATGGCTGAATCAATTGAAGAGCGTCATTCTACAGAATCCGTTGAAACTGTAAGCGAAAATAAAAAATCTTACATATCAGCAATTCCAGCAGACGAAATTGATCGTATGACAAATGATATTATTGCTGCTCTCAAAACAGTTTATGACCCAGAGATTCCTGCTGATATTTATGAGCTAGGACTGATTTATCGTATTGATATTGAAGATGATCGTTCAGTAAAAATTGAAATGACTCTTACAGCACCGGGATGTCCTGTTGCAGGTGAAATGCCGGGGTGGGTAGAAAATGCAGTCAGTGCAGTTGAAGGGGTTTCGTATGTTGAAGTCACTATGACTTTTGATCCACCATGGACACCTGATTGTATGTCAGAAGAAGCTCAAATTGCTGTCGGATGGTACTAAAAGTATTGTTAAGAGACTCTAATTTAGCCATTCATGAATAAGCTGTTTACTTTTCACAAGCATTTGAATTTAAGGACGATCGCATGAGTTATAATAAACAAAAACTAGAACTCATTTGGATTGGAAAAGAAAAACGCCCAAAACTAGAGCCTCGTATCTTATTAGAAGATCTTGAAAAATCTTATCACGCTTCGCATCAAATATCATCCCAAGATATTTTTGATAATAAACTTATTTTTGGTGACAATTTGCTCGCACTCAAAGCGCTTGAACAAGAATATATGGGGAAGGTAAAATGTATCTATATCGATCCGCCTTATAATACAGGTAATGCTTTTGAACATTATGAAGATGGTTTAGAGCATTCCATATGGCTAAGTCTTATGAGAGATAGGCTAGAATTGTTACATCATTTACTGGCGGATGATGGAAGTATCTGGATATCAATTGATGATGATGAACAAGCCTATCTTAAAGTGATGATGGATGAAATTTTTGGTCGCCAAAATTTCATCAACAATATTATTTGGCAAAAGAAATATGCTCCACAAAATGATACAAAATGGCTTTCTGATAATCATGATTTTATAATGGTTTATGCTAAAGATAAAACGATTTGGCGCCCTCAATTGCTTCCTCGTTCAAGCGATATGGATGCGCGCTATAAAAATCCTGATAATGATCCTCGCGGTCCTTGGAAATCAGATAATCTTTCAGTTAAGACTATGAATTTAAAAGATGTTTATGAAATTGTTACGCCTTCTGGGCGCAGTGTGATGCCTCCTGCTGGAACGAGTTGGCGCGTTAGTAAACAAAAATTTGCTAAGCTATTAGAAGATAATCGTGTTTGGTTTGGTCCAACAGGAAGTAATGTTCCTTCTATGAAACGTTTTTTATCAGAGGTAAAAAATGGTATGGTTTCAATGACCATTTGGCCTTATCAGGAAGTTGGCCATAATCAAGATGCAAAAAAAGAAGCCAAAGTCTTCAATTCTGATAGTGTCTTTACAACTCCTAAACCGGAACGTTTAATGGAACGCATTATTCAACTTGCCACTAATCCCGGTGATCTTGTACTGGATTCTTTTGCTGGTTCTGGCACAACCGGTGCTGTTGCCCATAAAATGGGAAGGAAGTGGATTATGATTGAACTTGGTGAGCATTGTCACACCCACATTATCCCTCGTTTAAAACAAGTCATTGATGGAACTGATCAAGGGGGAATTTCCAAAAGTGTCAATTGGCAAGGTGGCGGTGGATTCCGTTATTATCGCCTTGCACCTTCCCTGTTGCAAAAAGATCCATGGGGACAATGGATTATTAGTCGCGAATATAATGCTGCCATGCTATCAGAAGCCATGTGCAAACATATGGGATTTACCTACGCACCTGATGAAAATCATTATTGGATGCAAGGGTATTCAACCGAAACAGATTATATTTATGTCACAACGAGCGCCATGACCCATGAACAACTCTGTATAATGAGTGAAGAGGTAGGCTCTCATCGCACGTTGCTGATTTGTGGTACAGCCTTTGATACAAAATCAGCATCCTTTGAAAATCTGACACTCACTAAAATCCCCCGTGCAATATTAGAAAAATGCGAATGGGGAAGGGACGATTACAGTTTAAATGTAGCCAATCTTGAACCAGTGATTGTGGTAAAAGAAAACAGCAAAAATAAAGATATTGCGCAAGCAGAATTAGATCTATTTGAATAATATATAAAAAGCGGAGTTTTTCATGAACACTGTTGAAAAAAGGATTTCTGCTCGCTTATCGTTGCGTGATCCTCAACGTGAATCTTTAAATATTTTGGTAAAAATCTTAGAAAATATAGAGCTTTCTAAAAATGCTGATTTGGTTGCAGAGTTAGAAGTGATAAAAAATCTTTATCCTTCTGTACAAGATTTTGAACGAAACTTTCCCTCTTTTTGTTTTGCCTTAGCAACGGGTGTTGGGAAAACGCGACTTATGGGGGCTTTTATCAGCTATCTTTATTTAACAGGTCGTAGTCGCCATTTTTTTGTTTTAGCGCCAAATTTGACTATTTATGAAAAGTTAAAACAGGATTTTAGTCCCCAAAGTCCGAAGTATGTTTTCAGTGGAATGAGTGAATTTATTGCCAATAGACCCGTTATTATTACAGGTGAAGATTATGAAAGTGGTAAAGGTATTCGCGTTGATGAACACCATATTCAAGGACAAAAGCGTTTGTTTGAGAATAGAGATACGGCCTTTATCAATATTTTTAATATTTCTAAAATTAATACAACGGATAATAAAAAAGGCGCACTAAAATCTAGTATTCCGCGAATTAAACGCTTACAAGAAACGATTGGTGAAAGTTATTTTGATTATCTCGCAAATCTTCCTGATTTAGTTTTGTTAATGGATGAAGCACATCGTTATCGAGCTTCTGCTGGTGCGGCAGCAATTAATGAGTTAAAACCTGTTTTAGGAATAGAGCTTACAGCGACACCAAAAACAATAGGTGCAAAACCCGTAGATTTTAAAAATGTTGTCTATAGTTATTCACTTGCAGAGGCTATGAGAGATGGTTTTGTAAAAGAGCCTGCTGTTGCTACACGTAAAGATTTTCAACCTCAAAATTATACATCTGAACAATTAGAACATATCAAATTACAAGATGCAATTCATGCCCATGAAAACGTGAAAGCAGATTTAATTGTCTATGCAAAAGATTATAACAAAAAGTTCGTTAAGCCTTTTATTTTAGTTGTCGCTCAAGATACAAATCATGCACAGAAATTGCGTGATTTATTGGAATCAGATGATTTTTTTGCAGGAGCTTATAAGGGAAAAGTTATAGAGATTCATACAAAACAGTCGAATATAGAAGAAGATCAAAATATTCAAAAGCTGATTGCAATTGAAGATTCTCATGACTCAACAGAAATTGTTATTCACGTTAATAAATTAAAGGAGGGGTGGGATGTTACGAATCTCTATACTATTGTACCGTTGCGTGCATCGGCTTCAGAAATTTTAACAGAGCAAACAATTGGGCGTGGATTGCGTTTGCCTTATGGGTATAGAACAGGCGTGGAAGCTATTGATCGTTTAACAATTATTGCGCATGATCGTTTTCAAGATATTATTGATCGTGCAAACGATCCAAACTCAATTATAAAAAAGCATATTGAGATTGGAACAGGAGGGAATATCCCCTTTGAAAAGACCGATATAGTGACAGTTCCAAGTCAAGTAGAAGCTTTATTGATGCAAACGATGGTAATACGTAATTCCGATATAAATGGAGCATCTTCTGATTTACAAGGTATCATATTACATCATACAGATTCCCCTACATTAACACCTGAAGAGCAAGATATTGCAGCGATCGCGTGGGATCTTATCAAAGAGAATGATAAATTGCCAAGTTCTCAAATGCTTTGTTCTGCACAGATACAAGAAAAAATTGCTAATAAAGTTATGAATATTAAGCCTTCATCACAAAAGTCTCTTGTATCAAAAGTGGTGACAATTCTGACAAAACAATTAACAGAACTGATAATAGATATTCCAAATATTATACTCATTCCTTCGCGTGATGTTACTTATGGTTTTTATGATTTTGATTTGGAAAATTTAGAAAACTTAAATTTTCAACCTGTTAGTAAAGAACTTTTAATTCGAGAATTGCGTACCCATAAAAGCATTTTTCTCACATCTAAGAATGAATATGTCAAAGAGCCTTATCTTGAAAACTACATCATTCGTGGTTTGATTGATAATGACTTTGTCGATTATGATAACCATACGCTCTTATTACGAAAATTAGCTAGTCAGATAGTAGAACATTTCCGATCTTATTTACCCAATGATACAGCTGTTGAGAACGTATTAATTCACTATCAGCACAAGCTTACTAGTTTTATTGTTGCGCAATTAAGAGAACATCAATGGGAAACGCAAAAAGATTATGCGGTTAAAGTTACACGAGGTTTTACAATTTTACAACCTATCCATTATGTGTTGCCGCAAGGGACGTCTCCTCTTGATTTTCGTAATATTCCTGCCATTAAAAGCGATATTAAAAAACTTGTATTCAGCGGCTTTAGAAAATGCTGTTATCCTTTACAAAAGTTTGATTCAGTAGAAGGGGAATTACGATTTGCTCAAATATTAGAGGATGATGCACAAGTCTTGAAATGGATGAAACCCGCTCGAGGTTTTTTCAGAATAGAATATGATAAAAGATCAATCTATGAACCAGACTTTGTTGTAGAAACGAAGGATGCCAAATATCTTTGTGAGCCTAAAAAAGCCTCTGAAATGCAAAATCCTATTGTTTTAAAAAAGAGAGAAGCTGCAGTTCAATGGTGTTGTCATGCAACGCGCTATGCGGCGACTTATGGCGATAAAAAATGGTATTATGTTCTTATTCCCCATGATGCTATTAAAGCAAATAGTAGTTTTGAAGGTTTGTGTGCAGAGTTTACCATTTCAGAATCTATACTTGAGAGCTTATAACTTTTTGCTTCAAAAATAAAACACATAAGTTTTTTAATTGACGGGTGTGAGGTTTAATCAAATGTTTGAATAATTATTTTTAACTTTTTTCTAACGACGTTAAAATAAAAGGAAAAATGTATAGCAAAGTTATACAAGATTATGCTTTTGTATGGGGATTTGTAGCACATTTACACTTTTTTATAAAAGTACAATCTTATTTTCGTTATGTAAAAAGATCTTTGAGTTATAGTCATAAATTAAAAAAAATATTTTAATTTTATTGAGTAATTTGATAAATATTCTTTTTTTAAAAAACTTAAACAGTTTATTGTTCTTTCATTTAAAACGCCTGAATATAATGAAATACCCAGAGAATAAAAGGGGGAGTTTTTCATATGACTTTAAATTTAACAAACACTGTTTTTAATTTTTTAAAGAAAAACCCGACAAAAAAGTTTACAGCTCGAGAAATTGCTCAATGGATATTTGAAAATTACCCAGAAAAATGCCGTCAAAAACAAAAGAATTCAACGGCAATAATCACTCCCCTTAATAGTGATGCGGCTCTTATTCAGCAAATTGTTGCTGAAATAGGGGCAAAACGCCCTCAGTTACAAAAGCGTTATTCAGAAATTAAAACCACTGAAGGACGACCGAGACAATATTATTTTACTGAACAAACAGATAGTGCTGAAATTGATGCAATAGAGGACAATGCAAAGAGTAGAACAGAAGATGGCTCTGTTAAAGAGCATGATCTTTATCCATTATTATCTAAATTTTTATGGTCAGAGCTTGCAGTTTATAGCAAGCGCATTAATGAGAAATGTTCTCGTAATAAACATGGTGCAGGCGGAAATAAATGGCTTTATCCAGATCTCGTAGGGATGCAAGATTTAAGCAAGGAATGGAATCGTGAAATCAAAGCCTGTATTTTGCAATATTTTGATAAAAAGACAAAGCTTTGGTCTTTTGAAGTAAAAATTCTCATCAATCGTTCAAATTTACGAAAAGCATTTTTTCAAACAGTTAGTAATTCTTCATGGGCTAATTTGAGTTATTTAGTTGCTAGTGAAATTGAAGGAGTTGATACATTAAAAGAGCTTCGGATGCTTTCAAGTTTGCATGGAATTGGATTTATAAGACTTAATAAGGAAAACTCTTCCGAGAGTGAGATCTTAATTCCTGCCAAAGAACGTAGTGATATTGATTGGGATACTGCTAATAGATTAGTGGAGGAAAACGAAGATTTTCTTGATTATATTAAGCTCATTCGTCAATTTTATCAAACTGGTGAGATGCGTCCTCTAGATTGGGATCATATGTATCTATGAGGGGTATTTTTAAAAAGACTCTATTGTTTAAAAGCTTTTTTTCAGAATGATGAAAATTACTCTAACTATTTTATTTGTCTTATTATATTGGTATAATATGTTGATTTACTAATGATAATTAGTCTTTAAACTTAAATGAGGGGAATGAATATCCTAGTATTCAATCCTTTCAAACCATCTCATATTGATATTGTATCAATTAAAATTTTTCTCACGTACCTCATGAGTAGGGTTGAGTAGGGGAAGAGTAAAAATTCTGTTTTAAGCCTGTTCTATTTTGTGCATTGAGCGTGATTCCATTAAATACTAGACTTAATGATTATAATTTATTATAAATTTGCTATTATAGAGGGTGAAATTCGACTTTTTTGCTTTGTTTACATCAAGCATGGAAAATATTACTTCCTCATATTGAAGTCTTCTTACGGAGAATTTACACTACTATTTCTTTAATTTCCATTGCTGTTCGTTTTGATGATTACTAAGCTTTTTGTTATCCGAAGTAAACATTCAAAAAAACATTAATTTTATAAAATATTCACATAGTTTACTCAATTTCTTGAAATAGATTTAAAAAATAAATTTCTCTCACACCTTATGGTAAAGGAAGTGTGTACTGTCGCAGTCTGCCACAATACTCTCTTTATTTTTCAATAATACCGCACGCTAAACGTGCACCACCTCCGCCAAGCGGTAATGGTTTATCTGATTGATTATCAGCCCCTAAATGAATGACTAAAGAGCGCCCTTTAATTTCAGAGATTTTTTTTAATCGTGGAGCAAGAACGCTCATTATGGCATATCCCTGCTTATCAACATAAAGTGCTGGTAAATCACCAAGATGACCATTGACATTATAAGGTCCTAAATGTTTTCCGGTATGTTCCGGATCATAATGTCCACCTGCGCTTCCACCAATTATGCCATCTTTTGTATCACATGAAGGATTTACATGTACATGAAAACCATGCATTCCTTCTGATAAAGTAGATAAATTAGGGATGAAAATCAAACCGTATGTGGTTTCTTCAATTTTAATGCTACCAATAGCCTTTTTGGAATTGTTATATTCTAATTTATAAATATTTACTTGTTTTGATAGTGCTAATGCAGAATTTTTATGAATTAAAAATGCCATAAAAAACAATAATGATAATAATATTTTTTTCATAAAATACCTTTATACTTATATTTTAATATATTGTTGTCTATAAATAACAATCTATATTAATGATATATTATATAAATGTCTTAAATTTAACTTTAAGAAAAATAATTTACATAGAAATATTCTGTTATTAGAAAGAGCAAATAAATTAAAGTGTGTTTATATATATTTCTGAACATAACTTTTATTTTTTGATCTATAAAAAATACAGCTTTTATGGATGGATAATTATATCTCACTTACATTTCTTCAAGAGATGCTTTTAAAAAATCTACTTTTTGAGGTATAATAAGAAATTAAATAAGGAATTTTAGTAAGTTAGCTATTATTTCATTTACAATATGATGATCGTTTCATCAAAAAAAGAACATATAATTTGTTGATGATTTAATTGTTTTTCATAGAAAAAATGACGAGAAATTTCTATTCATTATGAAATTTATAAGAGAAAAAATTATTATGATTCATATAAATTTCCCAATAAAATACAGCATATACCGACACTCCCTCCCATTCCTGATCCTATCAGTGCTCCTATTATTATTCCGGAAGAAAGTGCTACTCCTATACCCATTGCGATAACTGGACCAAATCCTGGAAGAGCAATATAACCATAAGCTGCAAGAGTTGCCGCGATAGCTCCTGATATGCTACCATTTAAACCGCCAATGAAAGCAAATTCTTTAATAGAATGGTAGCACTTTTTTAATTTTTTTTTCTTACAGCTGTGAAAAGAAACGTTGCTGTAAGTTTTTAAATCAATCATATTCTTTTCTTTCATTTTGAATGCTAACTGTTCCTGAATAGTCAACGGATACGAAAAAATGGGACTTTTTAAATTTTACTAAAGCACGCCAGATACCATTGTCATCTAAGCGCAATCGTTTAATATTCTCAAAACCATTTTGCATAAGACAATTTTTAACTTGTGAAGCAGTAAATGAGTTCTGACCTATTTTAGTGACCTTTTGAGTAGAGCTATAGGTAAAGGTTTGACAATAAGGAAGGTAAAAAACTTCACTTATTGAAGTCGTGACTATCAACGAGACACATGCAATCATTATAAAAAAAGTACTTAATTTCAAAAAATTATTTAGTGTCATCTTGTTACCATTTGTTGAAACAACACTTCATTAACCTCTGTGTTACTAACAGGTTCCAAAGATGATTTTATTTTTAATATTATACTTAACAATAAAAATTTTTAAAAATATATTGATTAAATAAAACTGTTTTTTTATTATTTATTTTCTTATTAAAATTAATTTTATAAAATAACTTTTTCAAAACGGTATTATTTTTCACTTTATTTATAGTTCTAAATTTAACAGCTATGATTTAGCAAGATATCTTTATAATTTAATTTGTAGTATATAATTCAGTTTTCTCTTATTTCATATCAATATACTAAATATATATAATAATTTTTAATAAAAAATAATTTACAGTTATATTAATTAAACATGTTATTATTATAAATAAATCAAATAAATATAATTAATTATTTTAATATAAATTGTTACTTCTTAGAAAGAACAAAAATATTTTTTATATTAGTAATAGATATGATTCAAAATGCAATTTATTATTTTACGTTATTATCCATTATTGCTTAGTAGAGCTGTTTTGATGATTTTGTTGGAAATATTTGCATAATTTCCTTGAATCCATAACCGGGATACATTCCTTCGCGCATAAATAAATTACGTAATGGTGGGAAACTATGCAACAAACCAAGCCCAATGCTTCGTATGATATGAACAGGCAACATATGAGAAAGTAGAGCAGAGTTCAGTGTATGAACAGCTCCACTTCGGATTAATATATCTGGTTTGCGGCATTTGTTATAATGTGCAACAATCATTTCAGAGTTAGAATTGGATATTTTATTGGGTAAAATATCAATTAAAGTTTGGACATCACGGAATCCTAAATTCAATCCCTGTGCCCCAATAGGGGGAAAAACATGAGCGGCTTCACCCACTAAAATTGTTCGATTAGCAGCAAAATGATGAGAAAGAAGTCCGAAAAGCGGCCATGCTTGAATTGATGTTTCTAAGCTTAGCTTTCCAAGCATTGATTGCATTTGGTTTTCGATCATTTTTGCAATTGTTTTTGGTTCTATATTTAATAATTCCTCAGCGCGGGAAGGATGAACAACCCATACAAGACTAGATCTTCGTCCTGGTAGTGGGACCTGTGTAAATGGACCGTGTTCTGTATGAAATTCAGTTGATGTATTTTGATGAGAAAACTCATGAGAAAAGTTGAGAACAAGTGCTTTTTGTGGATAATTCCACTGTTTCACACTTATCCCTGCTGCGGCACGTGTAAGAGAGTGACGTCCATCAGCTGCAACAACAAGTGGTGCTTGAATAATTCTATGATCAGCAAGAGTAATGCATACATGGTTTTTTGTGTGATGAACAGATTTGGCTGCAGAAACAAATCTTGTAATATTGGGCGTATGTGTAACAGCGTCGACTAAAGCACTGTTCAATTTTACATTAGGTATATTATAGCCAAAAGCTTTTTCGCCAATTTCAGTAGAAGAAAAATGCACCGTAGGAGCATGCACAATTCTAGAAGTTATATCTATAATTCTCATGGACGATAAAGCAGCTGCATGTTTTTGAAGATTATCCCAAATATTGAGTTTTTGAAGCATGCGTATTGCAGGCATCATAAGAGCCGTTGTCCGTAACTCATCTGTATGAGCAGGGGGCCCAACAAGAAAAACAGAAAGCCCCTTCTGTGCAAGACTCAGCGCGGCTAACATTCCGACAGGACCTGCACCAATAACAGCAATATCTTTATGCTCTTCCTTTTCAAATATCACAACGATTTGAACCTTTATTCATTGAGAAAATATTTTAACATTTCCAAATGATCTCTCTCTTTTTATTATATGAAGCTCTTCTATTATTATAGTATGTAATAAATAATGCGATATAAAAAAGTAACCTTTTTATGATTTTTTTAAATGCTGAGTTATATCATCGTTAAAAAATGGCGTATTGATAGATGGTTGAAGACTTTAAAAACGAGGATAAGAAAACCTTGAAACGTAAATTAACAAAGAAAATCAAAACAAATGCTAAATTATTACGCCATAAAAAAGTAACAATGCCACAAGCAAAGGCCTTTTCCGTTCATTTACTAACAGCTTCGGGATCATTTTTAGCGTTTCTTTCTCTTATATCAGCCTCTCAAAAAGAATGGACAGCTATGTTCTGTTGGCTTGGGCTTGCTCTTCTCGTTGATGGTATAGATGGACCAATTGCACGCAAACTTGATGTTAAGTACGTTCTTCCAACATGGTCTGGAGAGCTGTTAGATAATATTATTGATTACGTGACTTATGTCTTAATTCCTGCCTTTGCACTCTATCAAAGTGGTTTCATGGGGATAGGGTTATCATTTTCATTGAGTGCAATTATTGTTATTTCATCTGCTATTTATTATGCAGATACTAGTATGAAAACCAAAGAAAACTTTTTTAAAGGATTTCCTGTTGTTTGGAATATGATGATTTTTACGCTTTTTGTCGTCAGACCAGGAGAGTGGATTACTTTTATCATTATTGTTCTATCGGCGATTATATCTTTTTTGCCAATTTATTTTATTCATCCAGTAAGAGTCCTTCGTTTACGTAGAATTAATTTTCCCATTTTTCTCTTATGGTGTTTTTTTGGTGTTTCTGCCTTCTTTTATCAACTAGAGGCTCCCTATTGGGTTAAAATAGGAATTTCGGTAACAGGAATTTATATATATTGTATTGGCGCAATCATGCAAATATTTCCTAAACTTGGGGAAAAAAGTATAAAAAAAACAATGAAATAATTGTTTTAAGAAGGGTGTGAGATGCAAATTAATTTTGGAGCAGATGATGATATTTCTTTTACGAAAGAAGGGCGTGCTGGTATTATAAAGCTCACACGTCCTTCAGCATTAAACGCTCTTAATCAACGAATGGTTTCAGCTTTAAAAAAAGCTCTCAGAACATGGGAAACAGATGATAATGTTTCTTGTGTCTTAATTGAAGGGGAAGGGCGTGCTTTTTGTGCTGGTGGAGATGTTGTAGAAATCTATCATATGGGGAAAAGTGCTGCTGCTTGTCAATACTTTAGAAATGAATATAGTTTAAATGCTTATATCAAACATTTTTCAAAGCCCTACATTTCTTTCTTAAACGGTATTTGGATGGGAGGAGGGGTAGGTATTTCTCTCTATGGCTCGCATCGAATTGTTACAGAAAATACAGTTTTTGCTATGCCAGAAGGTGCGATTGGATTTTTCCCAGATGTAGGTGCAAGTTTTTTTTTACCATCTCTTCCCAATCATTTTGGTATCTATCTTGCATTAACGGGCGCACGTATAAAGTGGGGAGATTGCTTAAATTTAGGATTAGCAACACACGCCGTTGCTGAAACTGAATTCGATATGATTAGAAAAGCTGTTATTGAGCAAGGAGATCCTACTTTAGCTTTAAACGAGCGAACAATTACAAAAGACTATGAAACAAGTCATGAAATACGTTGTATTATTAACACTTGTTTTAGTGCCCATACCTTAGAAGAATGTCTCGAGTTGCTACATAAAAAAAGCAATGAAGATGTTTTATTTGCTAAAGAATGTTATGATATTTTGCAGTCACGTTCTCCGACAAGTTTAAAAGTTATCTGGAAACAAATGAAACAAAATTCATCTCAAACGTTGGAAGATTGTATGAAAATTGAAAACCGCATAGCGTATCATATGATTCATTCACATGATTTTTATGAAGGTATACGTGCTATGTTAATCGATAAGGATAAAAGACCTCAATGGCAACCAGATAAACTTTCAAATGTGACAGATGAAATGGTAGATTCTTACTTCCAACCTGTTGAACAAGAGTTATTATTGTGAAAAATAATTCTCACAAACAGATTTCAAAAATCAATTTAATCTATAACTGTTACTTACGGTTTTTGGCACTTATTTGCTTAGTTCTAGGTATTTGTTATTGGATACGCCTTGTTGGTGTTTTTCCAGGTATTCTATGGCGTTTTGATCTTATGCCTTGGCAGTGGCAATTTGCATCAGCTATATTGGCTATTCTCTATCCTATTGCCTTAGTTGGACTTTGGATGTATTCACTATGGGGTATTATTGTGTGGTGTATTGCAGCATTGATTGAAGCAATAACAATATATTATTCCGATTTTATTTATCAGCCATTTGTACCATTATTTCATGGAATATTGTTTTTAGCTTTTATAGTACTACAAATTGTAATTATTTTTTTTAAAAGAGTAAAAAATAAAAAAACATTGTGATTGAAATTTTCGAGCCAGAATAACAGGCTCGATTTTCGATCTTAGCTAACTTAAGTAGCTCATTTTAAAGCTTCGTTCCTCAAAACGCTGATGCTAGCTATACTTCTCCATAAAGTTCCATAATATATATTATGCGATAATATGATGCAGAAGATAAATCCTTTATCCAAAAAGAAAACCCTCCTTTAAAACATCATCATATTTATATCATACAATTTACTTTTAAAATAAAATTTGGTCTTTAAAGTACATTCCTTAAAGACCAAAAATAGTGATAGTGATAATGAAATTACGTATAATAAAACTAAGAAAAATTATTGTGCTATTTGACAACGTTTCGTACGTGCAAGATCACTCAAAACAGCATTACGGTTATTTAAAGCTGAAATTTCATTACTTTCACTGGATTTAGGATCTATAAAAAACAAAGCAGGAAGAAATACAAGACTTGTTGCTGCTAAAGCCGCATTTTTATTTCTTGCTTTATAACGCTCTCTAATTGTAGCATCGATTTGGCGCTTATTAGCAAAAAATTCCCGTTGAATATCAGAACAACTCATTGTTCCATCATGTAATGTGGTAACTGGAATATTTTTTTCTAAACGCCCCCCACATGCTGTCAAAAAAAACGCTAAAACGACAATACATACACCCCATTTAAAATTTTCTTTATACATAAAAACCTCACTTTTAACACAAAATGTTTTTAATGAGATTTAAATAGAGCAAAAGTAAGATTAAAATTTTAACAAATATACTATCAACAAAAATATATTTCGTTAATAAGTTCACGCATCTGTTTAAAAAGTAAGACCTTGATATGCAGGTTTTACATAGGATGGGACGTAATTTACGACCACATTGTAATTATGTGTGAGTAGAGCTTCAATGATGAGAACATCCAAATCCATTAATTTCGATTTGGTCTTTAAGGTATATTCCTTAAAGACCAAAAAATGAAATTACATATGATAAATAAGAAAAATTACTGTACTATTTTACAACGTTTCATACGTGCAAGATCACTCAAAACAGCATTACGATTATTTAAAGCCGAAATTTCATTGCTTTCACTGGATTTAGGATCCATAAAAAACAGAGCAGGTAAAAATACAACACCTGCCGCTGCTAAAGCTACATTTTTATTTCTTGCTGTAGAACGCTCTCTAATTGTATCATTAATCTGTCGTTTATTAGCAAAAAACTCCCGTTGAATATCGGTGCAACTCATTGATCCATCATGTAATGTTGTCGTTGCAATATTTTTTTCTAAACGCCCCCCACATGCTGTCAAGGAAACTGCTAAAACGGCAATACATACACCCCGCTTAAAATTCTTATACATAAAAACCTCATTTTAAACATAAAAAAGTGATATTTATGTCAAAAATAAAACAAAATAAAGGATAATCTTCAAAAAACTTTATTTAACGTAAAATATTGTATGAATAAGCTTATGCAGTTGTTTCGAAAGTAAGGCCCTGATACGCAGGTTTTACATAGGATGGAACGTAATTTACGACTGCATTATAATCCAGCGATCTATCCATATGTGTGAGTATTGCTTGTTTTGGCTTTAAATATTTTATCCATTGTAATGCTTGATCAACAGAAAAATGACTTGGGTGAGATTTAAATTGAAGGGCTTCGATGATGAGAACATCCAAACCCATTAATTTGGATAATGTTTTTTCAGGAAATTCACTAACATCCGTACAATAGGCAACGTTCCCAATCCGAAAACCTAAGGAATGAATGTTTCCGTGGTGTTGTAAATGTGTATTGACGCTTATTTCTCCGCCCTGCCCCTGAATAATAAATTGGCTATCTTCATTGATAAGATGCTCTTTTAAAATGGGAGAATAAGATGAATCTTTTGGAGTTTGAAAACAATATCCGAAAGCACTTTTGAGATGCTCTAGTGTAAATCTGTCGGCATAGATATCTATTAAACATTTTTGTGCAAGTGCATAGCTGCGTAAATCATCAATACCGTGGATATGGTCTGCATGAGAATGCGTGTAAAGAGCAGCATCAAGATGGCTTACACGCGCATCGATCATTTGTGAGCGAAAATCTGGACCTGTATCAATAACGATCGTTGTTTTGCCTCCTGAAGGTTTAATACGTTCAACTAATAAAGAACTTCTGTAGCGTTTATTTTTAGGGTTATTCGGATCACATGTTCCCCAATCACCATTAGGTCTTGGCACTCCTGGAGAAGGACCACAACCTAATATTGTAAATCGGTATTGATCACACATATCTTTTGCCTTATTTCATTTTGCTAAATAAACGAAAAGCATTACGCGTTGTTATTTGAGCTGTTTCTTCAATGCTTAAGCCAATTGTTTCAGCCAAAACAGCTGCTGTATAACATACAAAAGATGGTTCATTTGTTTTGCCCCGATGGGGACTAGGTGCTAAAAATGGAGCATCTGTTTCCACTAACAAATGCTCATGGGGCACAATTTTTGCTATTTCACGGATTTCAAGTGCGTTTTTAAAAGTAAGAATACCCGAAAAAGAAATATAACCACCAAGTTCAATTCCAGCACGAGCAAGTTGCATTCCAGACGAATAACAATGAAGGATAAAGGGAAAAGCTCCTTCTTTTATCTGTTCACGTAATATTTTCTCCATATCGATATCGGCATTGCGTGAATGTATAACAAGAGGAATCTGTGTTTCTCGAGAAGCAATGATATGTTCTTGAAAAACTTTCTTTTGCTCTTCTGGTGTAGAGTAATCATAATGATAATCAAGGCCCCCTTCCCCAAACGCAACAATTTTAGGATGATTCGAGAGCTGTATAAGCTCTTCCGCTGTAATATTTTGTTCTTCATGCGCGTGATTGGGGTGTGTTCCAACGGAACAAAAGACTTGATCATAGCTTTGCGCAATGGCTAACAGTTTATCTAACTTATGAACATGGGTTGAAATTGTTATCATACGTTTAACGTCAGCATCTAAAGCCCGTTGGATAACATTATCCAAATCTTGTGAAAAGTCTTCAAAATCAAGATGACAATGTGTATCAATCAACATGATGAGTGTCTTCTTTCTTCAAGATATAACGAGGAAAAATTGGTTCTGGTGGTGGAAGATCAAGCCCTTCTTGAATTTTTGAATGACTTATATGATACAATAACCGATCATCTTCAGCAACCGCAAGGCTATCAAGAAGTTTCGTTGCTGATTGGGGTATGAAAGGCAAAAGCATAATTCCTATTCTCCGCAAGATTTCTACAGTTATATAAAGAACTGTAGAAAATCGTTCTCGATCGTTTTTACGTAAACTCCAAGGTTGTTCGTTGGCAAAATAGCGATTGGCATCTGCTACAATTGAAAAAATAGCTGAAAGTGCTAAATGCATACTATAAGAAGACATAGCTTGGTGTACAGTTTCAAGTACTTGAAGAGATTGTTCTAAAAGCTGTTTATCTTGAGCTAAAAATAAAGCTGGTTTCGGGACTTGTGCATTACAATTTTTGGCAATCATAGACAAACAGCGCTGTGCTAAATTACCAAGATCGTTAGCAAGATCAGCATTAATACGGTTCACAAGGCTTTCATGACTATAACTACCATCTTGTCCGAATGGCACTTCACGGAGAAGGAAATAACGGACCTGATCAAGACCATAATGATCAACCATTTCAAAAGGATCAACGACATTTCCAATAGATTTTGACATTTTTGCACCACGATTAAGTAAAAAACCATGTGCAAAAATATTTTTAGGCAATTCAATTCCAGCAGACATTAAAAATGCCGGCCAATAGACTGCATGAAAACGAATAATATCCTTACCAATAATATGCGTATTTGCAGGCCAAAAATCACGTTTTTTTGAATTTTCATTGAAAAAACCTATTGCTGATAGATAATTTGTAAGCGCATCAACCCAGACATACATCACGTGCTTTGGATTCTCAGGAACAGCAATTCCCCAGTTAAAACTTGTGCGTGAAATAGAGATATCTTTTAATCCCGATTTGATAAAACTTATAATTTCATTACGCCGCTCAAGTGGCAAAATAAAATCAGGATATTTTTCATAATATTCAAGAAGAGCCTTTTCATAACCAGAAAGTCTAAAAAAATAACTTTCTTCTTCATTCCATTCAACTGGAGAGCCTAATTCCTTCTCGCGACGGATGTTGTCTGCTCCAACTTCTGTATCTTTCTCTTCATAATACGCTTCTTGGCGAACCGAATACCACCCCGTATAACGACCGAGATAAATATCGCCATTTGCTTCCATCTTTTTCCAAATTTCTTGACAAGCTTGATAATGGCGTTCTTCTGTCGTACGGATAAAATCATCATTAGAACAATTTAATACTGCAAGCATTTTTTGAAACACCGCACTATTACGATCTGCAAGTTGCTGAGGTGTCATGCCTAATGCAGCTGCGGTTTGTTGCATCTTGAGACCATGCTCATCTGTACCAGAAAGAAAAAATACATTTTTTCCGTTTAACCGTTGAAAGCGGGCTAAAACATCGCTTGTAATGGCACTATAAGCATGTCCAATATGTGGAGCAGCATTAGGATAAAAAATGGGAGTTGTTATGTAATATGTGTCACGCATGTCATACTCGTTGTAAAACGCTATAAATAGAAGATATAATGACATAACGCTTGTTCATCGCATTGTCACGGAAAAACTAATTCTCATGAATGATCTTATGAACTTTAAAAAGTAAGTTAATAACAAACTGCTTTTTATCGAGATTAAACAGTTGTATTTCCTCTATTTCTTGATGAATCTCCTGCCATTTTTCCGCATATTTTTTTGAGAGAAATAAGTCTCCCTTTTCAACGAGCATGATAGCTTTTTTTTGAATTTTATTAAGAATTTCATCACAAAATTGTTGAAATTGGAATGTAGAAGAAGCAGATGAAAATGTTTGTGCAAGAGTATGTACAATCGTTGCATTACAAACAGGTTTCTCTAGGAGAGCATCAATTGTTTTAATAACTTCAAGACCGCCATGGCAAATAAGTAAAGCGGCTTTTCGAGGACTTCCTTTAGATTTTTTAATAATCATTTCAATTGTTTTTTCATCAGGTAAATCCTGATCGGCGAAAATATGTATAATAACTTTTTTCATTTCATCGTTATTCAACGGACGAAAAGAAATTTTTTGACACCGTGAATGGATTGTTGGAAGCAATTTTCCTGAAGAATGTGCGATAATAACAAATAACGTTTTTGTAGGTGGTTCTTCAAGTATTTTGAGAATTGCATTTGCTGCATTTCTATTCATATCATCTGCAGAATCAATAATAACAATACGCCATCCATTATCTTGCGATGTTCGACTTAAAAAATGCATAATATCACGGATATCATCAACGAGTATTCCTGTTTTAAACTTTTGTGTTTTCACATCAAATCGACGTGAAATATACAAAAGACCAGGGTGACTTCCTTGTGTAATTTGGCGCCATGGGGTAGAATAAGGATCGGGTTTCAAGAAAGAACTCTGTTGAAAACTTAAAATGTTCCAAGCAAGATGAAAGGCTAATGTAGCCTTTCCAATCCCGTATTCTCCTTCAAATAATAATGCATGATGCAAACGCTCTTCTTTAAGCATTTGTGTCAAAAAATGACGCACATCCTCATGACCAAAGATAACATTGTTCTGGGATGGTGATAAAATTGTATCAATATCATCATATTGGTGTAAGGTATTTAAATTACTCATGAAAGCTGATCCAACAATACCTGATGACAAATATTTTTTATTTGATGAGCAATAGCTTCCACTGAGCCAGTGGCATCAATGACTCGAAATCTATGGGGTTCTTGTTTGGCCAATTGAAGAAAAGCCTGACGTCTTTGTTCTTGAATTTCCAACTGATCTTTTTCAAAATAATCAATTTCTTCTGTTTTTTTTCTTCGTAAATTTGCACGCTTCATACCACACATTGCTGGCATATCTAATAAAAATGTTAAATGAGGCAAAATACCATTGAGCGCAATACACTCTAAAACAGAAAGAAGAGAAGAACTGACTCTATTATTGAGTCCTTGATAAACGCGTGTAGAATCAATAAAGCGGTCACATAAAACGATTTTACCTTTTTGCAAAGAAGGTGCAATAACTTCATGAAAATGGTCAGCGCGTGCAGCTGTAAACAAAACAGCTTCAATCAACGGTCCATACTGTTGCGTCTGCCCCGACAACAAAATATGCCGGATTGCTTCTGCTCCTGGCGTTCCTCCTGGTTCTCGTGTTGTAACAACATCATAACCTTGGTGAGAGAGAGACTCAGCAAGTAAAGAAATCTGCACCGTTTTTCCTACCCCCTCCCCTCCTTCGAATGTAATAAAATAACCTGACACGTATGACCTTAACCTTATTAGCGCGTAACTACAAATATTTCCGTAACCATCCAATTGTTATTTCATAGAATGCATTTTTTACTTTTGCAAAGAAACTTCCTTCCTGAATATTCATTCCGGCAAAAACTGGTTTTTCCAGAAGAATCTTTTTATCTTCTAAAATTTGAATAACACCAACTGATTGCCCAGAAACGATGGGGGCTTTCAATGGACCATGATATTTAATTTTTGCTTTAACATTTACTTTTTTTTCATTCGAAAGCATAAAACTTATTGGTGTTTTAACAATGAGTGGAACAAAATTTTTCTTACCACCGTAAACAGAAGCACGACCAACCGTTTCTTCTTTTGTGAAAATTGTTTTGAGATCAAATGCCGTCATCCCCCATTGAAGAATGCGTTCTATTTCTTTTGTATATTTTTTACCATCTTGCAAACCATTGATTGCTAAAAAAAGACGTCGATGATTTTTAGAAATGGTGGCAACCATTGAAAAACCTTCTTTTTCACTGTAGCCAAAACCAAATCCTTCTACACCAATTTCCTTAGAAATAAGAGGGTTTTTATTACGTTGAAAAATATTATTCCATGTAAAATGAGGCTCACAATAAAGTGCATAATAATCCGGATATTCCTGAACAATATGACGTGCTAATATAATCATATCACGCACAGTTACAAATTGTCCCTCTTCGGGTAGCCCTGTAGCATTAACAAAATGACTCTGAGATAATCCGATTATTTTTGCGCGCTGATTCATCAGTTTTACAAAATGATCTTCATGTCCTGATATTCCTTCAGCAAGAATAATAGCAGCATCATTTCCATTCACAATAATTAAACCACGTAAAAGATCAGAAACACTGATTTCTGTCTTTATCTTTGCAAACATAGTGGTTGTACCGGAAGGTGCTCCACCTTTGCGCCAAGCATTTTCACTGACCTTGAATTTCTGCGTACTTTTTAATAATCCTTTTTTTAATTGATGAAATACAACTTCTGCTGTCATCAATTTTACTAATGAAGCAGGAAAAAAAGGAATATCACTTTGTTTTTCATAAAGTATTGTCTCTGTATCATCATCGAGTAATAACAGTTGTGATGCGGGAGTTTGAAAATCTTGTGCTCTCCCCCACGTATCAAATGCCAATACTCCCCATAATATCAATAAGATCCTTAATGCTGTATACATAGCTGCTCCTCCCATCCCAAAGATCAACATAAAGAATCTTATATAGGAAAAAACTTTTTGATTTCTGAAAATTGAGGAATTATTTACAACTCATAAAAAGATTTTATTTTCATTTAGCTTTAGAAAAAATAATATGACACGTTTTTTATCTTCCATGTAGGTTCAATTTAACATTTTAAATGTATGAGAGACAAAAGATTTTTTCCTATTTTTATTGATAGTATTTTGATTTGTTATGATAAATTATCATTTTAAAATTGAAGCTAACTCAAAATACTGTAAGATTCTCTCATCCCCTCTTCTCATATTGAATTCATTAAAAATCGCTTACTTACGGGTCATAAGTAGGGTTCGTATATGGATAAAAATTATTAAAAAAGAGAGTAAAAATACTTCTTATAAACCTCTCAAGTGTTAAGAATTATCGCACAAAACATTGGGGGCTTGCAAAGTGTATGATGGTGTCGATTTATATCTTCATAAGAGTAAAGATGCTGATGTCTAAAGGCGTTAACAGTTATACCATTCACAGGCGCTGTCGCAAAATAGGCTTGTAGCGTGTTAAAGTATGTCTCTTTTAAATAAGTCCATGAATTGGCAATGTAAGTGTATTTTGTTTGAGACGCTCTGTTTTTCGTGAGGGAACTTACTCCATTAAAGAACATGATAAACAAAAGCATGAGATAATGCATAATCTTTTCATAAGATATTACCGTAGATACTTTAGAAAGATGCAAGGCCGAATCAAAAGAAAATATTTTTTTACTTGTTAAGCTTTTTATTCCTCTCAAATCGAGAGTACAAGTTGTTTTAGAGATTACACAAACAGACTGACACAATAATTTACCTTCGTCTAGCAAAAGCTATTACAGCAAGAAAAGTACACGCTTTATTAAGCAAGCAATATCATAAAACGACGAATAGACCAGCAATGGAGTGGAAAGGCCGTACTGAATTTATAATAATAGAACCCAACCACGCTTTTTGAAAAGGACAAAGCGCTTTAAGATAAAAATCCTACACTAAATCCGTAATTTCTTACCTTTTTTACTAGAAAATTATATAGATAAAAAATCAATGCATTTTTTCTTAAAACAGTTGTAGCCAATTAACCTTTGTTTTTTTGTTTAGCTTATTTATAGAAGCAACTTGATCGAATGGTATCGGCTTATCAACCATGATAGGACCAATTTCTGGCAATTTAACTGCAACAGTTTTATTACGTTGTTCTTGTTCAACAGCAGCTGCTTTAGCTAATTCTTTTTTGTTCCTTGTATTGCGCTGCTCTTTTAACAAAACAGTTTCTCTTTTTTTCGCAACATTTTCCGACGCTAATGAATATGGGGCAGCATTTCCAGGAGTATAAGAGGACATTAAATATGCAGCATCATAATAGCCAACAGGTGCTTCAGCAATATATTCTACTTTAACATCTGCGACCCCCCTATCTACATACCCCAATATTGCCGCAGCTTGCCTTGATAAATCAATGATTCTGTCTTTCATAAAAGGTCCGCGATCATTCACTCTAACAACGATTGAAGACCCATTTTTCAAATTAGTAACACGAGCATAGCTAGGTAAAGGCATTGTAGGATGAGCAGCAGTCAAAAGATTCATGTCATAAATTTCACCGTTGGCAGTTAAACGTCCATGAAAATCTGAACCATACCATGATGCTTCGCCAACACGTTTATAAGTTGGATCACTTTGAGGATAATACCACTTTCCTTTTATTTGATAAGGTTTACCAACAATCGCTCGTCCACGCTTTTTTTCTTCCGATTGATTCTTCTTATTAGATACTTGTTGAGGTAGTACAGAAGTGTTTACGTTAATTGGTTTATTATGATAGGAATCTTTTATTGAAAAATTCATAGTTTGGCTTGCGCAACAAGATACCAGTGACTGAGAAATGACGATCATAGAAAACAATTGAAGTGTTGGTTTAATCATAAAAGTAATTTTCTTTTTTCTATTTGAAGGCATCTATTCAGTCCACTTATTTCTGTTAAGTACTACTTGTAAAAACCACGTCACGCTTTTTGTACGCAACGGAAGAATTTACGTTTTTAAATGATTCCCCTCGCGCATATACCACTCTTGAATTGGCCCCTTCTATCAAGAAATTAACGTATTGTTAACCTTTTTATGGTTTTCATACAAAATAAATGTACTATAGTAGATGTTAAAAAGATTAAAATTTAAACAAATCAACATCTTATAGAAAATTCATTTCATAATATAAGTGTGAATAAGTGGTGATTTTAGCAACTGTTTTGCGAATCATGTAATGCAGTGGGTATTAAAAACCACCTATGGATTGAGAAAATTAGAAACCGCATGTGCTGCCAACGCAGGTACAACCCTATCCGTAAGTTTGTTGAAAATGGAGACAGCATAGCACCGCTCTATTCCAAAAACAGCTGATAGAAAATGACAGACTATAGAATCGATAAAAACTTCAAAAAGAATCAAAACAAAAAAGATTCTTAAATTTTTTATAGCCTATTGATATTACTTAAATTTGGTGAGCGCGCAGGGATTCGAACCCTGGACCTACTGATTAAAAGTCAGTTGCTCTACCAGCTGAGCTACGCGCTCTCACACAAGCTATCTAGTTTGCAGAAAGTGAAGGGAACATACGGTTGACTTTCCATTTGGTCAACACCTTTTGGAAAAAATATTATTATTTTCTTCAGTTATCAATAATTTTCCGTTTTCGCCCCTTTACTTCATCATTGTATAAGTACTCTTTAATCTTCTTTTTGAAGTTTCAATAAAGGAAAAATTTCACTGCAAAATATTGCATAGATTCGAAGCGTTAAAATTATGAGCAATACCCCCTTCCCCTCACATGGGTTGTTGAGCATAATGGGTAGAGAAGAAAAAATACCTTTTATTATAATATTATTTTTATATCTTTATATTTTAGTGTTTAATTTTCAAATATGAATACAGCTTTATAAGATAATATATTGATTTATAATAATTTATTATTTTTCACTTGAGTGAGAAGTCTCAAATACTGTAAGCTTATCTCATTTCAAATCTTTTTTATATTGAAACAATAAAAAGCATTTTCTTGACCAATATAAGTGAGAGAATAAAACTATAAAAAAGAAATGAAAATACCTTTTATGCCTCCTTTCAATAATCAAAATTTATCGTAACATTAGGGTTCATGAAAATAGTATATAGCAGTTGACACGTTAGACCTGAAAATGGAACAATGAGCAACAATGGCATTTTGAGAGTATAATTTTATTTATGCATAATGAATATATAACGAAAGCCAATTTATCCTATAGAATAAAGTAGATATGAAGCAAAATTTAGTCTCATTGAAAATATCCCGAATGACTATAAATTGTGCTCACTATTAGAGCTGTAGATAATTTTACTAAGAATAAAAAAGCAGAAATAATATGCAGTATGTAAAATGATTTTAAATACCCATAGAGAGTTCTAAATATATAGAATGCCTTCTATTTAACTTTTTTATATCAGAAATTACAAAACATGTAGATATATTTTTAGAAGAAAAGGATAATACTGGTCATAAAATTTGGTGTTATATAATTCAGTCAGAACTATAAAGTATTTTATACATTATTTAATATTAATGTAGCTATATAGCTATATAAATAATAATTTAAATATATCTATAAATAAAAATATTGCTTTATTAAACGATAAGATCAAAAACAAAGAAAATAATTTTGATTTGGCGATAAAAATTGTAAAAGTGTTATATATACATGTATTTTTACTTTACTAATTTTTATTATTTTGATTGGAATATTGAATGCTAACATGTAAACAGTATGAGCTACTCTTGTTTATTCATAACCATATAAAAGAAACTGGTGTTCCTCCTTCTTTTGAAGAAATGAAAAATGCATTAGAGCTTTCTTCAAAGTCTGGTATTCATAAGCTCATTATAGCCTTAGAACAAAGAGGTTTTATACGTCGTTTGCCCAATCGTGCTCGTGCTGTGGAGGTGATTCGACTTCCTGAGAAAATAACATTTAACCTTTCTTTAGCACGTAAAATTTCTCCCAGTATAATAGAAAGAAATAAAAGGGAAATATCAAAAAGCTTGAGTCCCTTTGATGAAGAAGAAAAAAAAAATATCACCATTCCTATTATGGGACGTATTTCTGCAAGCGTACCCGCCTCTGCTATACTGCAACAAATAAACAGCCTTTCTCTTCCACTCGATATGGTTAATACAGGTGAGCACTACGCATTAGAAGTTAAAGATGATTCTATGATGGAGGCTGGTATCTTTGATAAAGATACGATCATTGTGAAACGTCAAAATACAGCAATAACAGGTGAAATTATTGTTGCGTTTATTGATAAAAAAGAAGCAACATTAAAACGTTATCGACGCAAAGGAGCTTCTATTGCATTAGAAGCTGCAAATCCTCATTATGAAGTACGGACATACGAATCCGAGCGTGTAGAAATACAAGGAAAACTTACCGGACTTATTCGCAAATATTAAAAAATAAACCTTATAGTACGTGATATATATCGCAATAAGAAGCTGTTGAGTATTTTTTTATTGTGCCACATGCAATTGACTTCTTCTCCACAGCCAAAGGATGCCCCCAATTCGGTTTATAAACAATCCAGATCCTTATCGAGCGGATTTCACTTTCCCTTCCCTCCATGTTCTTCACTTATGCAAGGCTTGGCAAGTAAGCTTTAAAATATTCACCACGTACTTTGAAAAGAACTTGAATGCTTTTAAGAAAGCAGCCTTATATCCTCGTCCTCAATGATGGAATTTTACGATATAATAAGACAAAATTGTATGCATGCATAAAAACACATAAAATTTTGTAGAAAAAAATCAAATAACTTTGTAACAGACTGTATTGCATAGGTATAAAAATAAAGAACATTATTTTTAAGTTAATAAAAACGTAACTGAATCATTCATAGTAATTGTAGGATCATCATGGTAGCACCTCGTATTAGTTTTGTCTCCCTCGGATGCCCAAAAGCACTCGTAGATTCTGAGCGAATTATTACACGCCTTCGCTCCGAAGGGTATGAGATTTCACGTCAACATCAAGGAGCTGATGTCGTTATTGTGAATACCTGTGGTTTTCTTGACTCGGCAAGGAAAGAATCATTAGCCAATATTGATGAAGCTCTTAAAAAAAATGGAAAAGTTATTGTAACAGGGTGTCTTGGTGCTGATCCTGATGCTATTCGCCAAACATATCCTAATGTATTGGCTATTACAAAACCGCAAGCTTATGAAAGCGTTATAGAAGCTGTTCATACAGCAATTCCTCCAATTCATGATCCTTTTCTTGATTTAGTTCCTCCCCAAGGTATTCGTTTAACACCTCGCCATTACGCCTACTTAAAGATTTCTGAAGGATGCTCTAACCAGTGTAGTTTTTGTATCATCCCTACTCTGCGTGGTGATCTCACTTCACGTCCCATCAGCGATGTTCTTCGTGAAGCTGAAAAACTCGTGCAAGCGGGTGTAAAAGAACTTTTGGTTATTTCACAAGATACGAGTGCTTATGGTGTTGATCTTAAATATCTCGAAAATTCTTGGAAAGATCGTACAATCAAAACGAAATTCTTTGATCTTTGTCGCGAACTAGGCGATATGGGTATTTGGGTACGTATGCATTACGTTTATCCTTATCCCCATGTTGATGAAGTTATCGAACTTATGGCTGCAAAAAAAATTCTTCCTTATCTGGATATTCCTTTTCAGCATGCATCACCGGCTGTTTTGCGTCACATGAAGCGTCCCGCACTTATGGAAAAAACAAACCGTAAAATTGAAAAATGGCGGAAAATCTGTCCAGATCTTACTTTGCGATCAACATTTATTGTTGGTTTTCCTGGTGAAACGAATGAAGATTTTAATATACTTCTAGAATGGCTAGAAGAAGCAAAAATTGAACGCGCTGGGTGCTTTAAATATGAAGAAGTAAAAGGAGCTGCCGCAAATGATTTGGGATTAGAAAATATTCCTGAAGAGGTGAAAGAAAACCGCTGGCATCGTTTTATGGCAAAACAACAACAAATTTCTACATATCTTTTAAAGAAAAAAATTGGAAAAAGACTCCAAGTTCTTATTGATGAAAGTCAAGGAAAAGTTGCCAAAGGACGGAGTCAGTACGATGCTCCAGAAATAGATGGTGTTGTCCATATATCATCACGACGCCCACTGCGTGTTGGTGAATTTGTCACCGTTAAAATCGAACAATCGGATGCCTATGACCTTTATGGTATAGCCGTTTAAAAATTTAACTCCTTCTCTGTCCTCAATGATGAAGATTTCTATCAGCATTGGTTTATAAAAGGTCGGTTACTCACAATCGAACTTGATCACTTATGTAACTCACTTCATGAGAATTTACGAGCAATTCTTGCCCTGAGTGTTGCTATACACTCCCAAAATATCAAGCAGTTATATATTCTCTTAATTTAATACCTTAAATGACGGTGATGGCGGCGCAACAGAATAAAATAAAATCCACAAGGTTCACTATTTTTAATTAACAAAAGAGCAAATCAACAATCGTACTATTTTCCTATTTTTGATATTGCGACAGTCATTGGTTAGTGAAAGAAAAATTTTTTCAAGAGAGTTTGATGCACACGAGAATTTCCTTTGTGATATGCAGGCAGATGTTTTTTATAGATGCAATATAAGAGAATTTGAAACAAAACAATCTGACGTATCTAAATTAAAAAAACAATAAATTATCATTATAAATAAGTATCTTATCTTAAACTCTTTGAACGTATTTTTTTTAAATATCTAATTATTATTAACACGTTTTAAAATCAAAGAATTTCTTATCAAGCAAATGACTTGGGCGTACATTTGTTAAAGCGCGAATCATCGTATCTTTACGTCCTGGCATTTGTCTTTCTATATTTTTCAGCATTTCTTTCATGGCATTACGTTGCAAACCATCTTGACTACCGCAAAGATTACAAGGAATAATCGGAAATTGCATTGCTTGAGAAAATTTTTCCATATCTTCCTCAGCAGCATAAACAAGAGGACGTAACACAAAAAGATCTCCTTCATCATTTTTAAGTTTTCCAGGCATGGCAGCTAATCGGCCACCGTGAAACAAATTCATAAAAAATGTTTCTAAAACATCATCACGATGATGACCTAAAACTAATGCAGAACATCCCTCTTCACGTGCAATACGATAGAGATTACCACGTCGTAATCGAGAACAAAGTGAACAATATGTCTGCGACTCTGCCAATTTATCTGTAACAATGGAATAAGTATCCTGATATTCAATACGATATGGAATTTTATAAGAACTTAAAAAGTCTGGAAGAATATGCTTAGGGAATCCTGGTTGCCCTTGATCAAGATTACAGGCAAGAATTTCAACGGATAAAAGACCTCGCCACTTTAAGTCTAAAAGAAGCGCTAATAAACCATAAGAGTCTTTTCCACCCGATAAAGCAACAAGCCATTTTTCTCCTGTAGAGAGCATAGAAAAATCATCCAAAGCTTGTCGCATATGACGTAAAAGTCGTTTGCGTAATTTATTAAATTCTACGCTTGAAGGAGCAACACGAAACATTGGATGACAATTATCTGCTTCGCTTATTAAAGGATCATCTCTCCCTTCGTTTTCTTCTATTGCCTGATATTCAACTGAAACATCATTCATAATACCATATCCTGCACAATAAACGGCTCGTTTTGCAAAGATAAAAACAAATATTAAAGCAAGCTTACATTTATGTTTTTTGAATTTATAAATTAGATACACAAAAAAGAAATGGAACTATACAAATTTATGACTATAAAACATAGCAATAAACTTAATATAGAACCATTTACAAAAAGAACTTATTAACTTCAAATATTGTAAGAATAACATAATATTTTGAAGTTATCATAATAGAAGAGAGAAACAATTTCTCTTACAGAAAAATTATCGAGAATAAAATTCAACAACCAGATTAGGTTCCATTTGCACAGCATAAGGAACATCTGCAAAAGCAGGAATACGTGTAAAGGTTGCTTTCATCTGTTTATGATCTGCTTCAATATAATCAGGGACATCACGTTCTGCCAATTGCACTGATTCTAACACTAAAACAAGTTGTTTCGATTTTTCCCGAACCTCAATAACATCACCGGGTTTACAACGATAAGATTGAATGTTTGTGCGCCGCCCATTGACATTAACATGACCGTGATTGATAAATTGGCGAGAAGCAAAAATCGTAGGTACGAATTTTGCACGATAAACAACAGCATCCAAACGTGATTCTAACAGACCGATAAGATTTTCACCAGTATCTCCCCGTCGACGAGCAGCTTCTTCATAGGTTTTATGAAATTGTTTTTCTGAAATATCTCCATAAAACCCTTTCAATTTCTGTTTAGCGCGCAACTGCACCCCATAGTCAGAAAGTTTTCCTTTACGACGCTGTCCATGCTGACCTGGACCATAATCACGACGATTGACAGGAGATTTTGGACGCCCCCAAATATTTTCTCCCATACGACGGTCAATTTTATACTTTGTTGTTTCGCGTTTACTCATCGCATTTCCTTATAAAATAAAACACGAGATCTTAAGACCCCAAGGAAACGCGCCCTCCTCTGCCTTTAAATACTATAAAGACTGACAGAATACCTTAACATATCAATATGCAAAGTTATCCACGGGACACGTCAATTAATGCTATTTTCTTGAAAAAATAGCTAGATCATCATTATTGGTCTCGTAACCCAAAGTCAACTCCTTTCATGAGTTTTAAGCCAAATCCTTTAAACAAATTCTCCGTTAAAGAAGTGATATTTTTCGATGTCAACAACGCAAAATCTTGATATTTCTTTATATATTGATGGTGTATTTCTCCCGACAATGGTAATAAAGATCTGATATGTTTGGCGATCGCTTTCGCCGGATCAATCCACTCAACGGACCATAAAGCATGTTCACGAAAGAAATTAATCAAAAAAGGATAATGTGTGCAGGCTAAAACAATAACATCCGTATATTGTCCATTTTTTTCCACAAAACATGGCAGGATTTCTTTTCTTAACTCTTCTGAATCGATAGATTTTCCCCGTAAATAATCTTCAGCAAGTCCAGCCAGCTTTTTACTTCCCACAAGCTGAACATGACACTGTCCAGCAAAAGAGTTAATTAATTCATTTGTATAAGCACGTTTAACTGTTCCTGGAGTCGCTAATACGGAAATAAAACCAGATTTTGTTTGTTCTGCAGCTGATTTAATTGCAGGAACCGTTCCTACAAAAGGGACATGAGGAAAATTCTGTCGTAAATCTGCTATCATCAGTGTAGAAACAGTGTTGCAAGCAATCACACATAAAGCTGGATTGTAGCGTGTTAAAAGATTTGTAAAAATCTTCAAAATACGCTCTTTCAAAATATTTTCTTTCCAATTTCCATAAGGAAATCCTGCATCATCAGCAACATAGATAAATTGCATGTCAGGGATAAGAATACGCGCTTCCCTAAACACTGTTAAACCACCAATACCGCTATCAAAAAAAAGAACAGGTCGTTCATCCATTAGTTTTCACACTTATTTTTAATTTTTTTACGATCACGTTCTTCAGGTGCTCTACTCCCTCGTGGATATTGTGGCGAAAAATGATCCAAAGAAGATATAATGCCTCGCAATAAACGAACCTCAGGTTCACTAAAGTTAGCGCGCGTAAAAACAGAGCGCAAATTTGCAATCATTACTTCTTTGCGTTCTGGGGGTCTAAAATACCCACGGATATTCAAAGCCTCTTCTAACTGAGATAAAAAACCATGAAATATTGTTTTATTTGCAGGTTCCATCTCTGCGGCACGAAATGCCGTATCGCTGACATTCTCTAAACCAGTTTTCATCCATTCGTAAGACATTAAAAGAACCGCTTGCGCAATATTAAGTGACGCAAAAGCAGGATTAACTGGAAAAGTAATAATTTCATCAACAAGGCTGATTTCATCATTTTCTAGTCCCCATCTCTCTCTTCCAAAGACAATACCTGTCTTATGTCCGATACTTTCACGCTGACGTAATACGCTTGCTGCTTCGACAGCACTTTTTACAGTTTTAAATCCACATCTTTCACGTGCTGTTGTGGCAAAAACATAGTGTAAATCTGCAATTGAATCACGCAATGTGTTAAAAATCACAGCATTGTTAATGACATGATCAGCTTTACTTGCAGCAGCTCTAGCTTTTTCATTTGGAAACATTTCTCGAGGATTGACTAATCGAAGCTTAGAAAGCCCAAAATTTGCCATTGCCCTTGCGACCATACCAATGTTTTCAGGAAGCTGCGGTTCAACTAAAATAATAATGGGACCATTTGTTAAATTTTCACGATTCTTATTCGTTCCTGCCATCAATCTTACCTAGTTTCACTTAAACTATCTCCCTCTCCACTATTTTTTACGAAACCTTTTTCACAATACTCTAATGCTGTTTAATAATAAATTATAGACAATGTTATCTTTTCATTCAAAGATAATAGTTTCTAAACCTAATAATAAATTTTAAAAGCCATTAAAGTGAACGATGGAATTTATAACAATTTATATAAGATATCGTAGCGTTTTTTACATCAATTTTATCTTTTTTAATAGGGAACAGCCCCTATAAATCATAATCTCAGTTGAATTATGAAATCATAAATCCTAAAAAGGGATATGCACTTTATTCCCAAACTTTTTCCTGCAAAGCTTATCCGTCGTTATAAACGTTTCCTTGCAGATGTTCAACAAGATGATCAGCATGTCCTCACCGTGTCTGTACCTAATACAGGATCAATGCTTGGATTAACAGCTTTCAACTCCAATATTTGGCTTTCTTATCATAACGACATCAAACGAAAATATGCCTATCAATTAGAAATTATTGAAGCCGATAATACTTTGGTTGGCATTAATACTTCTTTACCCAATAAGCTTGCGTTAGAGGCAATTCAAAACGGATTACTACCAGAATTAAGTGGATATAAAACAATTTTAAAAGAACAACGCTATGGGACACAATCACGAATTGACTTTCTTTTACAAGATGACATTCTTCCTGATTGTTACCTAGAAGTCAAAAATGTTCATTTTATTCGTCAGAAAGGATTAGCAGAATTTCCTGATAGCGAAACAAAACGTGGTGCACGTCACCTTGATGAGCTCATAGGAGTTGTACAACAAGGAAAACGAGCTGCTATGCTTTATATTATTCAACGAGAAGATTGCACAGCTTTTACAATTTGTCATGATCTTGATCCACTCTATGGACGTAAGTTTGATTTAGCATTAAAATCAGGGGTAGAATGTTATGCTGTAAAGTGTCATGTAAGTGTAGAAGGCATTTTTCCGATTCAGAGAGTAAAAATAGAAAATAGAAGAAACAATGACTGAGTATATCGAATATAATAAAATCCCTTTAAAATTTAATGGAAAAATCCGCATTTTCGATGATTATGCTTTTGCTAAAATGCGTGAAGTTGGTCGTATTGCTGCAGAATGCCTTGATGCGCTTACGGATATTATTAAGCCGGGCGTTACTACGCAAGAAATTGATGATTTTGTATTCGTTTTTGGTGCTAAGCGAGGAGCACTTCCTGCTGATCTAAATTATCATGGATACAGCCATTCATGCTGTACATCTATCAATCACGTTGTCTGCCATGGCATTCCCAATAAAAGACCTTTGCAAGAAGGTGATATTGTAAATGTTGATGTAACCTTTATCCTTGATGGTTGGCATGGGGATTCAAGCCGAATGTATCCTGTTGGAAAAATTAGGCGTGCAGCAGAACGCTTGCTAAAAATAACCTATGAAAGTCTTATGAAAGGAATCGCTGTCGTTAAGCCTGGAGCAACGACAGGTGATATCGGGGCAGCCATTCAACAGTATGCAGAATCTGAACGCTGTTCAATTGTGAGAGACTTTTGCGGACATGGTATCGGCCAGCTTTTTCATGATGCTCCTAATATCCTCCATTATGGAGCCCCTGGAGAAGGAGTCGAATTAAAACAAGGTATGATGTTTACAATTGAGCCTATGATTAACCTTGGTAAACCACAAGTTAAGATTTTATCTGACGGTTGGACTGCTGTTACCCGTGACCGTTCTCTGACAGCACAATATGAACATACAATTGGTGTGACAAATGAAGGATATGAAATATTTACGCAATCTCCTAAAAATATTTTTTATATTCCAAATTCGCATACCTAACGCAACGTAGAGATGTTATGGCTAAAAAATTAAATCAAAAGGAAGGTACTCAAAGTAATCACTTTGCATTAACATCGAGTTCTCCACTCACCCCAGTATCAGAAAGAAAAAGTGAAGAGCCTCAGAAAAACGCACAGCTTCATAAACATTATCAAGGACATCGTGAACGTCTTCGGAAGCGCTATTTAAAGTCAAAAGGAAATGCAATTGAAGATTATGAGTATCTTGAATTATTGCTTTTTCGCACAATACCCCGTGCAAACACAAAACCCATAGCTAAAAATTTGATAGCGCGTTTTGGTTCATTAGCTGATGTGTTGGGAGCGGATATTCACCGACTTCAAGAAATTCCAGGATGTGGTCCCGCCACTGCAGTTGATTTAAAAATTATTTCAGATGTTGCTGGACGTCTTGCTCGTGCGCAATTGTTTAAGCGCGATATTTTTTCATCATGGGATAAAGTGTTAGCGTATTGTAAAGCTGTTATGGCTCACGAAACACGTGAACAGTTTCGTATTTTGTTTCTTGATAAGAAAAACGGCTTACTTGCTGATGAGGTGCAACAAACTGGAACCATTGATCATACCCCTGTTTATCCTCGTGAAGTTATTTCTCGAGCTTTAGAGTTATCCGCATCAGGACTTATCTTAGTCCACAATCACCCTTCTGGCGATTCCACCCCCTCTAATGCAGATATAACAATGACATATAGATTAAAAGATGCAGCAAATGCATTAGGCATTATTATCCATGACCATCTTATTATTGCACGAAATAACCATACGAGTTTTAAAGCGTTAAAACTTATATAAATCTTATGGGATAAAAAAGACTTCATTCAACTATGAATAACGAATCAATTTTCTAAATCAATATCTAATATAGCCATTGAGAAATTATAGGAGAGCTCATCTTCATCTTCATCTCGATAGATAATGCCTAAAAACTCATCTCCTATATAAACCTCACAAGAATCACTCTTTTTAGGCCGTGCTCTGACTTGCAATGCTGAGTTTTGGAATATATTTTTAAAATAATTATCAAGTTTTTTTATTTCATCAGCATTCACTATGCTCTCCTGTTTTTTTGAAACGATTAAAATAATTGCGTGTCGTGCAAATAAGACACTCTTATGATTCTGTAAAGTCAGTAAAAAAGCATAATCTGAATATTTACTTAATATTACATATATTCACAACGTTCTTTATACATTCATAAAGAACGTTTACAAAAGGAGTCTATCATTATTAAATATACCCGTATAGATTAAAAAATGGCAAAAAAAAACTGTATATTTTTAATAATTTTACTTTATCTCCAATTTTAGCATCTGTATTTAAAATGCATATTCGTAAGAATAAATTGATCAATAATTTATAATTTTGTTTATTTTATAAAAAATACAAATAAAAATATTTTTTTATTTAAAACTACATTTTTTAGCAAAAAATATTTATTACATCATTCGAAAATAATTCTTTTTAATAACCTTTAAAGTATAATTATCTAATCTTAGAAGAATTACCTCTCTGGAAAATATACAAAATAAGCTAATAAGAGTTTATTTTTCTTTTCATTTTTTATAAAAACTTACGTCATAACAGAAAGATTTTTTAATAAGCTTTTTTCAATTTATACGAAATAAAAATATTGGGTATTTCTGTAAATTCTAAAAGCTATGAAGAGTTCTTATTTTATAGGATAACGAGAAAGAAAATCGATAACGCCTTTTTTATAAACTTTATCGCCTACAGCAAGCATATGATCTCGATCAGGAATTGATAAAGCTTCACCACAAGGCAACAAGGCTGCCAATGGCTCTGCATCACCGCCAATTTCATCTAATGAACCAACGGCAACAAGTGCTGGTTGTTTGATTTTGTAAACTTCAGACGCCGTTAACTCCTGTTTTGATGTAATGATACAAGCAGCAAGAGCACGCCTATCGCTTTTCGTTTGATCTGCAAATTTACGGAACATTAAACCGCGCGTATTGGTAATGGTAGAAATATCTTCCGCTAGAAGAGCTTCAGCCACAGGCTCCCAATTTCCTGCTCCCGTTACCATACCAATACCTAAACCACCAAAAATAACGCTGTTCACATATGTTGGATGCAAAAGAGCCATAAAAGCACTAATACGAGCTCCCATAGAATATCCCATAACATGAGCTTTAGATAACTCTAAATGCTGTAGTAACTTTATCGCATCACCAGCCATAGCTTGAGGTGTATAAAAAGCAGGATCATAACTTTTAACTGAATCTCCGTGACCGCGATTATCAAGAGCAATAACACGATATCCTGCTTCCGTGAGAATACGAAACCAACCTGTTGCATACCAATTCACCCGTGCAGAAGATCCAAAACCATGGATCAACAAAACAGGAGCGCCTTGTCCTTCTTCTCGATAAGCAAATCGCAAACCATTATATTCAAAAAAACGAATATCTTCAGCGGTCATTTTTTATTGCACTTTCCACAAAGTACAGGATGAATAACACGTTGTCCTTTTTGTATCTGTTTTTCAGAAACTTCACCAGCATTAATTTCAAGTGCAAAAGCTGCAGGAACTTCTGATGAAATGGTATTTGTTGAAAATGGAGAAGTATTTTCAATAATCGATACAATAATTCCCTCAGAGTTTAAGAAAATCATATCTAAAGGTAAAGGCGTATTTGCCATCCACATAAAAATTTTCTGCTCATCTCCCGATGGATAACTTTTTAGCTGCTTAAAGAGCATTGCACGATCGCGTGGAAAATCAGTTCGATACATTAAACCAGCTGCTGCTTGAGATGGCGTAAAAGCAATCTCTACCTTATAAAAAACCGGACCTTGCTTTGTATGTATTTCTAAAGGAATCGGATGCACAGGAATCTCTATGGGCTCCTTTGCTACAACAACACGCATATCTAACATAAAAAGCATCACCAATAAAACAATATACTCCTTTTTAAAAGGCTTTAACATTCTTGTCTCCACCAGAGAAAAATTTTAAATTTTGTTTATAAAATAAAAAGTACCAGAGTTTAAAAGTCAAAAAACAAGAGAATTGCTTCCTTGTTATTTTCTAGTTTCTTTCAACGTAATATGCACAATTTTCTTCATTTGGTTTATGGATTCACGAGAGCTATATTTTCTTTAAAAATCTACTTCTATAGCAATTTATGAAACAATCACCTTTAAAAATATAGAAAACACACTGATTTCACTCGTGAAATTTAATGCGTAGCTAAAGGAATGCCTATATCCGGATAAATCTCTGCTGTCATTAAACCTTTTTCTCCTTTACCAAAACGTACAAGAACAACTTGACCCGAACGAAGCTCTGCTAAACCAAAACGGCGCAATGTTTCCATATGAATAAAAATATCTTCCGTTCCTTGCCCACGGCTAAGAAAACCGTATCCTTTGTCACGATTAAACCATTTAACAATTGCTCGTTCTAGTCCACTTTCTGGAGTAACAACAACATGGGTACGGGCTGGAACTTCTGATGGATGGATTGCTGAAGAACAATCTATGGATTTCACCTGAACGCACTTTAATCCTCGTTCAGTTTTTTCCACAGCACAAATGACTTTAGCTCCCTCCAAAGCTGTTTGAAAACCATCCCTTCGCATTACTGTAACATGCAATAATATATCGGGGAAATGAGGTAAATCAGGTACAATAAATCCATACCCCTTACTACCATCAAACCACTTAATGACACCACTGATTTCGATAATCTCCCCACAAGCACCTATACTATCCTCAGATGGGGAACAATCCTTTAATGCATCCTTACTCGTCATAATAACGTGATCCTGTAGCTTATAAATTGTACGATATTGATTCTCTAGGTTTAAGTAAACATTGCTCTTGTATCAACACGCAAGCCCCAAGATAAGATTTCCCCACATTGTCGTATCTTCTATGTTAATGTCAGAGAATATCAACGTGAATATTTATAAAACTATTTGATTGTACACTTTACATACCTTACAAGAAGTGCCCTACAAAAGAGATCATATAAAAGTTTTTTTACATAATGATATTTTGATTAATGTGTAACTTGCATGATGAAGAAGTTCAATATAAGGTGAAAAAACGACAATTCAATTAAGGAAAATGCGCAATGCAATTGAAGAAAATCCTTACGATAATCGCAGCATTTATGGCATTTACAGCAAATGTTTATGCGAGTGAACCTATTAAGATTGGTGTTTATCTTCCATTAAGTGGTCAAAATGCATTTGGAGGTCAGCTTGAAATTAGAGGTATAGAATTAGCCCATAAAAAAGTTCCAGAAATTTTAGGACGTAAAGTAGAACTTGTTATTATTGATAATAAGTCTGATAAAGTAGAAGCGGCTAATGCTGTTATGCGTTTAACAGCAAGTGAAAAAGTGAGTGGAATCATTGGTAGCTATGGTTCTTCGCTCTCGTTAGCAGGTGGTGAAATATCTGAAAAGGCAAAGACTCCAACCATTGCAACGTCCTCAACAAGTCCCCTTGTTACACAGGGTAAAAAATATTACTTTCGTGCTTGCTTTATTGATTCCTATCAAGGAGTAGGAATCGCAACTTATGTAAGCCAAACTTTACACGCAAAAAAGGCTGCTATCCTTAAAGATATTTCAAGCGATTATGCTATTGGTCTTGCAAGTTATTTTACGCGTGCTTTCAAAAAATTAGGTGGTGAAGTTATCTCAAATTTAAATTATAATTCTGGAGATCAGGACTTTTCAGCTGTTCTCACGCAAATTATCGCCCAGAAACCTGATATCTTATTCATTCCATCTTACTTTTCTGAAGGTGCTATCATCATGAAACAAGCACGAGAATTAGGGGCTAAATTTCAAATTATGGGTGGAGATGCTATGGATAATCCAGAAACCATTACGATTGCAGGAAAAGCTGCAGAAGGTTTCTTACATACGACACTTCCCTATAGTGAGGATATGCCAAATATGTCAGTAGCTGCGCAAGAATTCACAAAAGAATGGAAAAAAGCTTACCCAGACAAAGAGCCAAATATCAATTCTGTTTTGGGATACACGAGTTATATGATGTTCATGAAGGCTATTGAAAATGCTGGTAGCACTGATCGTGAAAAAATTACTATCGCACTTAGCCAATTAAAAGATTTTCCTACCCCCTTTGGGGATATGTCAATGGATGAAAATCATAATCCTAAAATTCCTATTGGTATCATTAAAATACAGGATGGAAAACGTGTTTATTTAGAAGAAGTTAAACCTGCTTTTTAATTAAAAAGTTGTGCTTATTAAAATGCAAGAATTGGTTGAGGATCTTTTTCTCAACCAAAAACTTAGAAATTTCTTATTGTCCTATGTAAATTAACAAATGTGGAAGGATGAGAGATGAGCACTGAAATGTTCATCCAGTACTTTTTTAATGCACTGGCATTGGGATCTCTTTATGGGCTTATTGCTATTGGCTACACCATGGTCTACGGTATACTGAGACTCATTAATTTTGCTCACGGTGATATCTTTATGCTGGGAGCATATTTTGTTTTCTTTTCCACAATTGGCTTTATGCCTGCTTGGGCAGCTTTTCTTCTTTTGTTCCTTGCTGCTCTTGTTTATTATTCGGTCTTTATAGGCTTTAAAAGGCGTCCTCCAATTTATTGGATTGCTGCTTTTTTAATTCTTGCGCTAGGATTTGTTTATTATTTTAAAATTTCCCCGCAAGACTTTACACCGATTTGGGTTTTAGCTCTTTGTTTTTCCATTTTTATTACAAGTGCTGTGGGTGTTGCTGTTGATCAATTTGCTTATAAACCTCTACGCCATGCTCCGCGTATTTCGGCACTTATCGGTGCAATTGGTGTTTCTTTTTTTATTGAAAATCTTGCTACTGTACTCTTTAGTGGTGTTCCGAAAGGTGTACAACAGCCAGACTTTCTTGTAACACCATTTTTATGGCATCTAGGATCAGGAGCAGATGGTATCATCAGAATTGCTCCCATGTCTCTGATCGTTCCCTTTGTGTCATTAATTCTTATTTTATTACTATTATGGATTATCCATAAAACAAAACCGGGTCTTGCTATGCGCGCAATCTCCCATGATATTGAAACAACACGTTTGATGGGTGTGTCTGTCAATAAAGTTATTGCGTTTACATTTGGAATAGGCTCAGCTCTTGCCGCCATAGCAGGCATTATGTGGTCTTTACGTTATCCTCAAATTCAGCCTTATATGGGTGTTCTTCCTGGTCTCAAAGCATTTATTGCTGCTGTTATCGGAGGTATTGGTTCGATACCAGGAGCAATGTTGGGAGGATTGTTATTAGGGTTTATTGAAATTATGATTATCGCATTTTTCCCCGCGCTATCTGGATATCGAGATGCCTTCGCTTTCATTTTATTGATTCTGATTCTATTGATATTGCCCACAGGATTAATGGGTAAAAGAAATCAGGAGAAAATCTAATGGCAAAGTCAGCGACAACTGTTTTATCGTGTATAAGTGTTTTAGTTCTCATAGGTTTTTTATTTTATGCTGATAGCCATTTTAATGACTATACGCTTCGTATCATCAATCTGATTGCTATTAATGCGATATTGGCAATTTCGCTTAATTTGATTTACGGTTTCACAGGTATGTTTTCTCTTGGACATGCTGGATTTATGGCTATTGGTGCTTATGTTTGCGCAATTTTACTTCTTTCCCCTGAACAAAAAGAAATGATGTGGATTCTTGATCCTATTGCTGAACCATTATATCATTTGCAGTTACCTTTTTTTATCGCTGTTGTCGTAAGTGGTTTGTGTGCTGCTGTTGTAGGTTTATTAATTGCTTTACCAATATTGCGTCTTGGTGGCGATTATCTTGGAATTGCAACATTAGGTTTTGCGGAAATTATTCGCATTGTCATTACGAACGCAACATCGCTCACAAATGGCTCTTTGGGAATCAAAGGAATACCTCAAAATGCAACATTATGGTGGAACTATGGTTGGCTAGCATTTACAGTTCTCTTTATTGTCCTCTTACTGCAAAGCAATACTGGTAACGTATTACGTGCTATCCGTGATGATGAAATAGCTGCGAAAACTATGGGAATTAATGCTTTTTTCTACCGTAGTTTTTCCTTTACTGTTGGAGCATTTTTTGCAGGTATAGGTGGCGCATTAATGGCGGCTCTTATTTCAACCATTGATCCAAAAATGTTTAATTTTCTTCTGACTTTTAATATTTTAATGATTGTTGTTGCTGGTGGTCTCGGTTCAATTACAGGGAGCATTATTGGCAGCATTATTATTACAGTCATGCTTGAATGGCTTCGTATCATTGAAAGTCCATTTGACTTAGGTTTTATACATATTCCAGAAACCCCAGGGCTTCGTATGGTTGTTTTTTCTCTTTTATTGCTGGTAATTATCTTGTTTTGGAGAAAAGGGTTAATGGGACAACGAGAATTTTCATGGAATGGAATTTATAGCTTTTTGACACGCAAAAAGCTTTCTAATACTGAGGGAAAGCTATGAACGACAATATCCTTTCACTCAATAATATTGTAATGCGTTTTGGCGGATTAGTTGCTGTAAATAATGTTAATATGGCAATTAAACGAGGAAGTATTACTGGATTAATTGGTCCCAATGGTGCTGGAAAAACAACAGTTTTCAATATGATTTCTGGATTTTATGCTCCTACAAGCGGCATCATTCTTTTTGATGAGAAAAAAATTTCTGGAGCGTCTCCTTATATTATCTGTAGAAGCCATATTGCCAGAACATTTCAAAATATTCGTCTTTTCTCAGGGTTAACGGTTTTGCAGAATGTTATGGTAGGAGCGCATGTTCGACAAAAATATCCTTGGTTTTCTTCAGCTCTCTTTTTTTCAAAAGCAATAAAAGAAAAGAAGGAAGTTTATAAAAATTCCTTGGAGCTCCTTGAACAGCTACAACTTGATCATCTTGCCAATCAATCGGCAACAGCTTTACCTTATGGTGTGCAACGACGTCTAGAAATTGCACGTGCGTTAGCCACAAAGCCCAAATTGCTTCTTCTTGATGAACCTGTTGCTGGCATGAATCCACAAGAAAGTGAAGATCTTAGAAAATTCATAGCAAAAGTGCAAAAAGACTTTGATCTTACAATTCTTCTTATTGAGCACGATATGAAAGTGGTTATGGGGCTTTGCCAACATATTTTGGTTATGGAATATGGCTGTTGCATTGCCAGTGGTACACCAGATGAAATTCGTAATAACCCTAAAGTTATTGAAGCTTATCTTGGCGGAGATGTTTATGGATATTCTTAAAATAAAAAATCTTTACGTTCATTATGGCGCCATTAAAGCTGTCCAAAATCTTTCTATGTCCATAAAGCGGGGCAGTATTGTCACTTTAATTGGAGCCAATGGTGCAGGAAAAAGCAGTATTGTACGTTCTATTACAGGGCTTAATCGCTCTGTTTATGGAGAAATTACCTATAATGGCAAATCTATTATTAAAAAATCACCAGAAGAGATTTTGCGATTAGGGATTGCTTTAAGCCCTGAAGGACGACGTATCATGCCCCATCTCACTGTTTTAGAGAATCTTCATCTAGGCGCTTATATTCGTCACGATAAGCAGGGAATTTCCCGTGATATTGAATGGATATTTGACCTTTTTCCGCGCCTACGTGAAAGAGCAAAACAGTTGGGAGGAACAATGTCAGGTGGTGAACAACAGATGGTTGCTGTGGGCCGTGCACTCATGAGCAATCCTGATATGGTCATATTAGATGAACCCTCGTTGGGGTTAGCACCACTTCTCGTTCGAGAAATTTTTTCGATTATTCGAAAAATTAATGATATGGGGAAAACTGTTCTTCTTATTGAACAAAATGCATTTGCTGCACTTTCCATAGCTGACTATGCTTATATTTTAGAGGTAGGACATATTTTATTTCACGGTGAAGGAAAAACTATGCTCTCTGATTCGCGTGTTAAAGAAGCCTATCTTGGTGGGTAAGACTACGAATTAAGGAAATAGAGCTCATTCCCTCCACCATTTAAAAGAGCATTTCTCATTAAGGATGAGAAATGCTCCTTTGTGAATTTTGACTATTACATCCACCATTTTTCTGCACTGAATATTCCTGCTTCTTGTTCAATAATGTGCGCTATCTGAAAAATGACTTCTTCAGAAAAAGGTTTACCAATCAATTGCAATCCTAGAGGTAAACCATTTGATGACAGACCAGCAGGAACAGAAATTCCTGGTAATCCAGCCATATTAACTGGTACAGTAAAAATATCATTAAGATACATTGCTACAGCATCATTTTTTATTTTTTCATCAGCAATACCAAAAGCAGATGTTGGTGTTGCTGGTGTCAAAATAGCATCAATGCCTGAAGCAAAACATTGATCAAAATCACGTTTTACGAGTGTTCTTACTTTTTGAGCTCTTAAATAACAGGCATCATAATAACCTGATGAAAGAACATAAGTCCCAACCAGAATGCGCCGTTTGACTTCATCACCAAAACCAACAGAACGCGTATTTTCATACATCTCAATGATGTCTTTCCCAGGCATGCGCAAACCAAAACGCACACCATCATAACGCGCTAAATTAGAAGAGGCTTCTGCAGGAGCTATAATGTAATAAGAAGGTAGAGCATATTTTGTATGGGGCAAAGAAATATCTTTAATCTCAGCACCTGCTTCTTTTAACCAATTTATTCCTTTTTGCCAAAGCTCAATAATTTCTGGAGACATTCCATCCACATGATATTCTTTTGGAATACCGATTTTCATTCCTTTGATTGATTGACCAAGATAACTTTCATAATCAGGAACTGGTAAATTGACGGAAGTAGAATCTTTTTCATCAAAAGAGGCCATTGATCTGAGTAAGATAGCACAATCACGAACATCTCTAGCAACAGGTCCAGCTTGATCAAGAGATGAAGCAAACGCGACAACGCCCCATCGCGAACAACGTCCATAAGTTGGCTTTATTCCCACAGTTCCAGTAAAAGCTGCTGGTTGACGTATTGAGCCACCTGTATCGGTTGCAGTTGCACCAGCACAAATTTGTGCAGCAACAGCGGCTGCGGATCCTCCCGAAGAACCACCGGGTACGAGTTTTTCATTTGAGCCTTTTTTTCTCCATGGACTAATAACGGGACCATAATATGATGTTTCGTTGGATGAGCCCATAGCAAACTCATCCATATTAAGTTTTCCTAACATCACAGCACCATCTTGCCATAAATTAGCCGTGACAGTTGATTCATAGTGCGGTTTAAAACCATCAAGGATATTTGAACAGGCTTGAGTATGAACACCATAGGTTGCAAAAAGATCTTTAATCCCCAAGGGAATTCCTTCCAAAAGCCCTCCCTGCCCTTTCGCTAAGCGACTGTCTGATTCAGCAGCCATTTTCATTGCCTGTTCTGCTGTTATTGTTACATAAGCATTCAAAGTTGGATTCGCCAACTCTATTGCTTGTAAATAAGCTTCCGTTAATTCTGTTGCTTTGAGATTTTTCTTTGTTAGAGCATCACGAGCTTGCGCAATTGTGAGAGTTGTTAAATCAGTCATATTGGTTCTCAAATTTCAAAAATATAAAAAGTTACTCAACAATTTTTGAGACAAGAAAAAAATTTTCTTCTGTAACAGGGGCATTGGCTACAATATCTGCTGCTTTATCGCCATCTGTAACACTATCTTCACGCATTCGTAGAGTCATCGGCATCACAGATGTTAATGGCTCAACCCCACTGACATCAACTTCATTCAATTGCTCTACAAAACCTAAAATAGCATTGAATTTTTTTGTCACAGGTTCTATCTCATCATCGTGGAGGGCAATCCTTGCTAAATGTGCTATCCGCTTGACTGTCTCTTGATCAACAGACATACTCTTTACGCCTTTCTGCTTTTTTGTTTATTTATTTGATCTTTATTCTGGCTATACAAGGGTGCACTTGTAAGTGCAAGAATATTAGATAACATGAATAAAGAATATAACTATAGATCTGAAACATTAAAAAACGTATTATACCTTTATGACTGTTATTAATATAGATGAAGTTATAAAACATCTTTTGCCTAGACAAACAATAGCAGGCTTAGATTTAGGGACAAAAACTATCGGAATTGCGATTTCTGATATGGGGCTGACTGTCTCAAATCCGCGTCCTGTACTACAGCGAAAAAAATTTACAGAAGATGCTTACACACTTATTAAAATTTTTGACCGTGAAAATGTAGGCGTTATTATCATTGGCTTACCTCTTAACATGAATGGCAGCAGTGGCTCTCGTGTTCAAGCAACCAGAGCTTTTGTGAGCAATATGAAAGCTTATACAAAAATTCCATTTGTTTTTTGGGACGAACGTTTATCAACAATTGCTGCGGAACGGTCTCTTTTAGAAATGAATGTATCGCGCGCTAAAAGAGCAAGCCGTATTGATTCGGCAGCCGCCGCTTTTATATTGCAAGGTGCTCTCAATAGAATTCAAAACTTTCATCATATGGAAGGATAGAGGACATTGAGCAAATGCCCTGCATTATATCGTGCAATGAGCATCCCGTAAGAAGATCTCCATTGTCCCCCAAGGCGGCTTTCCATATAGGCATTCGCAACATGTTCTATGTCTGTAGAACGTAATGCTGCTGCTGCTGCTGCATAAGCTACTTGTTCAACAAAAAATCTTCCTGCACCTTCATTTGCTGATGCCATATCACCTGCTGACTTAATAATTTCAATTGCTCGGGGTCCCGCTGGTCCAATATCAAGAGCAATTTTTTCCAACAATTTCTGAAACAATCCCGGTGCTTTTTCAGCAATAAGAATAGCATCCTTTACCAATTGATTAGCAGAACTATTTCTCACAATTCGCGCAGGCCCATTATGCAACATTTGTGATAATGGATTATTCTCTATAAAACTTTCAATACCAAGTTGTGCAATAATTTCACCAATAATAGGCACAACCAATTGACTTACATGATAAGCAATAATAGGTGTCATAATGCGGGCAAAAGCTGCTTCAGAACGGTCATTTGCTGCATTGTCAAATGCTCTTGCTAAACGCAAAACCAATGCTTGTGAGGCAGCTATATCTAATGCAATATCTGCAAAAATACGTTCTGTCAGTGGAGGTAAAGGCTGATTGGGCATTTTTTTCCGGAAAAAATCCATACCAAATTGAAGAGCAGCTCGTAAAACACCTGCCGACATGACAGATTGATCGAAACGCATCATCGTCTCGATATCTTTAATAACTTTAAGCCCTTCTCCAGCATTTCCCAAAAGCCAGCCATAACTGCCTTGGAAGTCGACAACCCCCTCTGGTGTTAACAGTTCTCCAGAACGCTGAATTAAATGACGAATCGATATAGATCCATTTAATGCACCATTTTCTTGTATGCGTGGAATAAAAAAACAACTTAAATGACCATCTAAATCTGCACTAACAAGATATCCGTCAGCGGTAGGATTAATAACGTTGGTTTTTACAACATTTAAACGATATAGATCACGTTCCATACTTTCATCGAAAGAAATTTTCTTAACACTTGGAAAATTGAAAGCGTATTTTTCAATATCGTCAAATGCACAAGTTAGAGAAGCAGCCTTTTTATGATGAATAGGCTTTGATGAGGAATCATATTGGCGTGATAAAAGTACATTTTGCCATTTTTTGAAGAGCTCAATATCACTAATTAAAACAGCAATAGCTGCACTCGTTATGATAACTTCATTCAAATGTCCTGTTTCTAAACCAGCAGATAAAGCTAAACGAATCGCACGCGCTTGATAGCGTACTCCATTTTCTGAGCTCGTATTTTCCCAAAGCGAGGTAACCAAACCTGCTTGTCTAGAATATTGTTGAAGAGCTTGATAGGAAGAATGGATCTCTAATCTTTCTGTTGGTTGCCCCCATTCATCATTATAGCATAGTAAAGGCTTATAATGATTCGCTAAGCAAGAAAGTTTCCATGCTTCTCGACTCGCGGCAAAATCCCCTATTTCTTCAAAACTTGCTAACAAAAACTTAGGCAAAGTAGAAGCAATACGAAACATAAGCGTATCGCTAAGAAATGTATTTTTTCGACGAGTATTTTGCGCAGATACAGCACTCATAGGTATATTCCTACATTCAAATCATTCATATCATAGACTATTTGTCTTTTTAGAGTTAAGAAACATTTATCATATTCAAACAAATGCTTGTTTAACCTGTTTAGAGAGAGATAAAGAAGAATGCTATGATGCAAGATAATTTTTTCCCACTTTTCCCTCATCAACATCTTTTAGCTATTAAAGATCTGAGTGTACAAGATCTTAATACATTGCTTGATCGTGCAGAAGCAAATATTATCCTTTCTAACAAAATTGATAAAATAAAATCTACTTTGCATGGACGGACTCAAATTAATCTCTTTTTTGAAGCCTCTACGCGAACACAATCTTCTTTTGAATTAGCGGGTAAAAGGCTAGGTGCACACGTGATGAGTCTTGCGATCGGCAACTCATCTGTAAAAAAGGGAGAAACATTACTTGATACTGCTACAACTCTCAATGCGATGAAGCCAGATATACTGGTTTTTCGCCATAACAGTGCAGGAGCGGCAGCTTTATTAGCGCAAAAAGTTGATTGTTGTGTTATTAATGCAGGTGATGGTGCTCATGAACATCCAACCCAAGCTTTATTAGATGCTCTAACCATTAAAAGGGCAAAAGGTCGTATTGAAGGATTAACTGTTGCGATTTGCGGAGATATCTTACACTCACGTGTTGCCCGTTCCAATATCCTGTGTCTCAATGCTTTGGGTGCTCGTGTTCGTGCTGTTGCTCCCTCAACACTCTTACCCGCAGAAATCGCTCATATGAGTGTTGAGGTTTTTAACACGATGAAAGAAGGTCTTAAAAATGCTGACGTTATCATGATGTTGCGCTTACAGCATGAACGGATGACAGGCTCTTTTATTCCTTCTACGCGTGAATATTTCCATTATTTTGGCTTACATAAAGAAAATTTAGCCTATGCCAAAAATGATTCTATTATTCTGCACCCTGGTCCAATAAACCGTGGTGTAGAGATTGCATCCGATATAGCAGATGGACCACAAAGTATGATTCATACGCAAGTAGAAATGGGAATTGCAGTGCGTATGGCTGTCATGGAGGCTCTATTAGATTCACGCGCAAAGATCAGTGGAGAAAAAAAATGATAAAACCAGTTGTTTTTCAAAATGCTCGTATTATTGATCCTTCGCGCGCAATCGATGAAATTGGTACAGTTATTGTTGAAAATGGACGAATTATAGCCGCTGGAAAAGAAGCTCTGAATCAGGGATTCCCTGAAGAAGCAGAAGTTATTAACGCACAAAACAAAGCAATTCTCCCTGGACTTGTTGATGCGCGCGTTTTTGTTGAAGAATTAGGGAATGAACATTGTGAAACAATTACATCAGCAAGTTACGCGGCCGCAGCAGGTGGTATTACTTCCTTTCTTATGATGCCAAACACGCATCCAGTTATTGATAATGTAGCACTCGTTAAATTTATTACGCATACAGCACAGGAAATCTCATTGGTCAATATTTATCCCGTTGCTTCAATCACACAAGGTTTCAACGGACAAGAAATAACCGAATTTGGTTTGCTCAAAGATGCTGGAGCCGTTGCCTTTAGTGAAGGAAAAAAAACACTTCAAAATTCATCTGTTATGCGGCGTGCAATGACTTATGCACGCGATTTTGATGTTCCATTGATGCATGAAACGCAAGATAAAGATCTTACAGGGCAAGGTGTGATGAATGAAGGACTGCTTGCCAGTTGGCTTGGTCTTTCTGGCATCCCTCGCGAAGCAGAAGTTATCCCACTTGAAAGAGATCTACGTTTAGCAGCATTAACGCAAACACGCTATCATGCCGCTCAAATATCGACAGCACTCTCTGCTGATGCACTTCGTTTAGGTAAAAAACGCAGTGAGAAAATTTCAGCGGGTGTATCTATTAATCATTTATCTTTCAATGAAAATGACATTGGACAATATCGCACTTCTTTTCGCTTAATGCCCCCATTGCGTACAGAAGAAGACCGTGTAGCAATGATTGAAGCAATAAAGGATGGGATTATAGATGTTATTGTCTCTTCTCATGATCCTCAGAGTATCGACACAAAACATTTACCATTTAATGACGCGGCAATTGGCGCTATTGGTATGGAGACCTTATTGAGCGCAGCCTTACGTCTTTATCATAATGAGAGCCTATCTCTTCTACGGATAACGGAACTTTTGTCAACGGCGCCTGCAAAGCTCTTTGGACTCAATGCAGGAACACTCAAAAAAGGGGCTCATGCAGACCTTATTGTGGTTGATCTTGAAGAACCATGGGTTGTTTCGAAAGAGAAGCTCTATTCACGTTCAAAAAATACCCCTTTTGAGAATGCACGTTTTCAAGGACGCGTGATCCAGACTTTTGTGAAAGGGAAAAACGTTTTTAAACTTGATCAACAAACTTAATGAGATTCTTAATGAATGAAGCAGAAATATTTTTTCAGTCCACTCCATGGTTTATTTTCCTCGTATCTTATCTCATTGGCTCGATTCCATTTGGGCTTCTTTTTACGAAATTGTTCAAAATTGGTGATATAAGAACAATCGGTTCCGGCAATATTGGAGCAACAAATGTTTTACGAACAGGAAATAAAAAGCTTGCTGCTCTAACACTTCTTTGTGATATGTTGAAAGGAACTATCGTTGTTTTCGTTATAAAGTTTTTTAGTGATCCGCTAGACAATAGTATCCTTGTTTCTCTAGCAGGCTTTTTTGTTTTCTTAGGACATCTTTTCCCCGTATGGCTTAAATTTAAAGGTGGCAAAGGTGTTGCTACCTATCTAGGAGTCTGCTTAGGAATCTATTGGCCTGCAGCAATTATTTTTATTATTGTATGGAGTGCGATTTTTCTCCTCATGCGTTATTCTTCATTATCTGCGCTTATTGCTGTTACGATCACACCGATATTTGTTTTTTATTTTTCCGCTTCTTATTTCTATTGTATGCTGATTGTGATGAGCGTATTTGTGTTTATAAAACATTCTGCAAATATCGGTAGATTATTAATTGGGGAAGAAAGTAAGATTGGTACGCAACACGGAGATAAATAAAGGAATCCTGCTTACTGATCATCAACGTCTAAGCTGGTTACGGTTATTGCGCAGTGAAAATATTGGAGCTGTTAGTTTTCGCAATCTCGTTGATCATTATAAAACAGCAGAAAATGCTCTGGCAGCACTGCCAGAGCTTAGTAGAAAAGGGGGTGGTTCTGTATCTATTAAAATAGCAAGCTTAGAAGATGCAGAAAAAGAAATGCAAGAAGCTGAAAGATTAGGTGTCCGGTTTATCGGTATGGGAGAACCAGATTATCCAGCTTTTCTTAAGGTTACAGAAGCCCCTCCGCCGCTTATTGCTATCAAAGGTAATGTTTCAATTTTTCAAAAAACTTCTATTGGAATTATAGGTTCTCGAAATGCTTCAGCTGCGGGAAAAAAGCTTACAGCTCAATTTGCGCGTTTTCTCGGAGAAGCAGACTTTGTAACAATTTCTGGGCTCGCTCGTGGAATTGATAGCGTTGCGCATCAAGCAAGTTTAAAAACAGGAACTGTTGCAGTCATGGCGGGAGGAATTGATCATATCTATCCTCCTGAAAATAAAAAGTTGCATGAAGATATTATTGCCAACGGTGGAGCCATCATCAGCGAAATGCCCATTTCTTGGAAGCCGCGTGCTATCGATTTTCCAAGAAGAAACCGTATTATTGCAGCTCTATCACTTGGTCTCTTGGTTGTAGAGGCAGCCCTGCGCTCAGGGTCCTTAATTACCGCACGTCAAGCAGCTGAAATGGGACGGCTAATTTTTGCCATTCCCGGTTCTCCACTTGATCCAAGATCTGTTGGTACAAACAATCTTATCAAAGACGGTGCTCTACTCACCACACATCCTTCTGACATTATAGAAACACTTACGCCATTAATTTCACCGCTTCCAAATTCGCAACTCAATTTTTTTGAGGAACCATCCTCCTTACAACTTGAAAAGGAGAATTTTAATTTAGCAGATGAAAAAAACAGCGATCTCTCTTTAGCAGATGATGATGCAGCACGTGCAGCAGTTCTCTCCGCTCTTTCAACAACGCCAATCGACTTAGACACACTCAGTATCCACTCAGGTATTTCACTCCCAACTCTCTACCTCTTGTTGGTAGAACTCGAGCTTGCTGGAAAGCTTATTCGACACTCTGGTGGTTGTGTGTCATTGTCGAATCTTGATCTTCCCCAAGAGCCTCAGCACTATTAATAATGCTTTGCCCTTCTTTGGCAACCATATCCAAAAGCAATGCTAAAAGCGGACTGTGCGCCTGACGCGCCATCTGATTCATTTGCTTTGACATGTCTGTAATATATTGGATAACTTTTAAATGATTTATAAACATAATCCTCTATCCTTGAGCATTTCCCCTCCTACCTCTCAATAGACGTTATCTTAGTATTTCGCCGTATGTTTTTGTAATAACAGTGGAAAATAAATCGTGTAATTCTATATAGGGTGTACTCTAATAATGACAATCATAAGTTGTACAATATTCATGTTTTTTATATGGCTAATATTTTTTTATGTGCTCTTAAGCAATTGGCATTAGCTATTCGCGTAAAAGGCGTTTATAAAAAAATTTTTATTTCAATATTTGGGTAAAATTATGAATATCGTTATCGTTGAATCTCCAGCAAAAGCAAAAACAATTAATAAATATCTTGGATCTCAATACAAAGTTGTCGCATCATTTGGACATGTTCGTGATTTGCCTGCAAAAGATGGTTCTGTTTTACCGGATCAAGATTTTTCTATGAAATGGGATATAGATTCTGCTGCCGCTAAACGTTTAAATGAAATAGCAAAAGCCGTTAAAGAAGCCGATAGCCTTATATTAGCAACAGACCCTGATCGTGAAGGGGAAGCTATTTCATGGCATATTCTGGATGTTCTTCGTCAAAAAAAAGTTTTAAAAGATAAACCTATTAAAAGAGTTGTCTTCAATGCCATCACCAAAAAGTCTGTGCTTGATGCTATGAATAATCCACGTGATATTGATACATCCCTTGTCGATGCTTATCTTGCACGTCGTGCTCTCGATTATCTCGTTGGTTTTACACTTTCACCTGTTTTATGGCGTAAACTCCCTGGTGCGCGTTCAGCAGGACGCGTTCAATCGGTTGCTTTGCGTATTATTTGTGATCGTGAATCAGAAATAGAACATTTTATCAAAGAAGATTATTGGTCCATTACAACACAGTTAAAAACCATCCAAAATGATAGTTTCCAAGCAAGATTGACAATGTTTAATCAAAGAAAAATAGGCAAGCTTGATATTCAATCTCAAGAACAAGCAGACCAAATTCGCTTTATGCTGGAGAAAGCTCAATATCATACACTCAGTGTTGAAGCAAAACCTACAAAGAGAAATCCTTTTCCTCCATTTACGACCTCTACACTACAACAAGCAGCTTCTTCAAAACTAGGTTTTTCAGCTTCTCGCACTATGCAAATTGCCCAAAAGCTTTATGAAGGCATTGAAATTAATGGTGAAACGGCAGGGCTTATTACTTATATGCGTACCGATGGTGTGCAGATAGCACCAGAGGCTATTGATTCAGCAAGAAAAGTTATTCATGAAACTTTCGGAAAAGACTATATTCCTGAAAAGCCACGTTTTTATTCAACAAAGGCAAAAAATGCACAGGAAGCACATGAAGCGATCCGCCCAACAGATTTTCAACGCAATCCTAGTCAAGTCCGTAATTTTCTCGATAGCGATCAAGCAAAGCTCTATGATCTGATATGGAAGCGTGCCATTGCCAGCCAAATGCGCTCTGCTGACATTGAACGTACAACCGTTGAAATTGAAGCACAGCAAGGAGAAGAGCGTGCAAATCTACGGGCAACAGGATCTGTTGTTCGTTTTGATGGCTTTATTTCCGTCTACACGGATCAACGAGACGAAGAAAATAATGAAGAAAATGAAACAACACGTTTACCACAAATAAACACTGGTGAAGCACTTACAAAAGAAAAAGTTGAATCTGTACAACATACCACAGAGCCCCCTTCTCGTTATTCTGAAGCTTCATTAATTAAAAAGCTTGAGGAGTTAGGAATTGGTCGTCCTTCAACTTATGCATCCACATTAGCGACATTGTGTGACCGTGGATATATTGTCATTGATAAACGAAAGCTTATTCCCGATGCCAAGGGACGTATTGTTACAGCCTTTCTTGAAAATTTTTTTAATCGCTATGTAGAATATGGTTTCACAGCAGATCTTGAAGAAAAGCTGGATCTTATCTCTGATGGCAAACTTTCTTGGAAAGACGTATTGCGAGATTTTTGGGATGGATTTAATGCATCTATTAGCAATATCCAAGAACTCCGTATAACCAATGTTCTTGATGCTTTAAATATAACATTAGCACCTCTCGCCTTTCCTGAACGCGAAGATGGAAGTGATGTGCGTTCCTGTCCTCTTTGTAAAAATGGTCAATTATCATTAAAACTTGGGCGTTATGGTGCTTTTGTTGGCTGTTCCAATTATCCCGAATGTAAATACACACACCAACTTGGTACAGATACTGGAGAAGAGAATGAAGCTGTACGCAATGATGAACCTGTTATACTTGGTATTGACCCTGAAACAGGAAAAGAGATCTCTCTTCGTAATGGCCGGTTTGGTCCCTATATTCAACTTGGTGAAAGCAAAGAAGTTAAGCGTGCAGGATTACCAAAAGAATGGCAGGCAGAAAATGTAACCCTTGATAAAGCCTTGGCTTTACTATCCCTTCCCCGTGAAATTGGCATTCATCCTGAAACCGGAAAAACAATCACGGCTACGATTGGACGATATGGTCCCTATCTTAGCCATAATGGAAAATCTGCGCGCCTTCTTCATGCAGATGAAGTTTTTGATATTGGTATCAATCGCGCTGTTACAGTATTAGCAGAACAACAAGAAAACAAAACCAGGCAAAGCAGAACAACACCTGAAGCATTGGCAACATTAGGAGAGCATCCCGAAGGAGGAACCATTACCGTGCGCAACGGGCGTTATGGTCCTTATGTCAATTGGGGTAAAATTAATGCAACATTGCCAAAAGATAAAGATCCCATTAGTGTAACACTTCCAGAGGCACTAGAACTTATATCGGCTAAAGCATCGAGTAAAAAAACAACTTCAAAAAGAGCTTCTTCTAAAACAAAAGCAAAAATAAAAGAGACATAAATTTTGGCTAAAGGTGAAAAAAACATAAAATATCTCTCTTCATTCAAGGGGAAAACTTTTCCCAATAAGGAAGCAATCCTTTCCTTTATAATTGAGAATCCTAACCACTCAAGTAAACGAGAAATCGCTAAAGCTTTTAACTTAAAAGGCGATTCTCGTATCTGGCTTAGAGATATGTTACGTGAGTTAAAGGATCAAAATCTCATATCTAAACACCACAAAAGAGCAATAAACAAAGGAAAATTACCCCCTGTTTCTTTAGTAAAAATTAGCGGACGTGATAAAGATGGAAGTTTTATTGCACAACCTCTTGAATGGGAAGATTCTCCAAAGCCCAATATTGAAATACACTCTTTTCATCACATAAAAGGAAGTAATATTGGTGTTGGAGATCATATTCTTGTAAAAGTTTTTCGAAATAAAAATTCTGAAAGCTCAAGCCATCCTTATACGGGACGAATTATTCGTAAAATTGATGTATCTCCCAAAAGCGCATTTGCTATTGTGCGAAAATTGGAAAATAATCAATGGCGCCTTGATCCTATAGACCGCAAAACCAATGAACTCATTGTTGAAATGTCTCCAGAAATGAAGATTCAAATTGGTGATCTCGTTGAAGTCGAAATAAAAAAAAATACTGGTTACGGATTAAAGAGCGCAAAAATAAAGAATGTTTTAGGGCACATTAAGAGTGAGAAAACACTCTCAATGATAGCGCTTCTTTCGAAAGGAATTCCTTATATTTTTCCTGAAAGTGTTCTTGAGCAAGCCAAACATATCAAAGCTGCCAATATGGATAATCGTGAAGATTGGCGACAATTACCCTTTATTACAATTGATCCACCAGATGCAAAAGACCATGATGATGCAGTTTATGCAACCAAGGATACGGATCCAGCAAATAATGATGGTTGGATTATTATTGTAGCCATTGCAGATGTTTCTTATTATATCAAAACAGGAAGCGCTTTAGATAAAGAAGCATTGAAACGTGGAAATTCTGTTTATTTTCCTGATACCGTTGTGCCAATGTTACCTGAACGCCTTTCTCATGATTTATGTTCTCTGCGTGAAGGAAAAGAAAGACCAGCTTTAGCCGTTCGTATGATTTTTGATGCAAACGGTAATAAACGAAAACATAGTTTTCATCGTACTATGATTCGTGTAAGAGCCAAACTTTCTTATCAAGAAGTACAATTGGCAATTGAAGGTAATATAAATGAAAAAATAACCCCTCTTTTTGAGAGCATTTTGCACCCCTTATGGGAAGCCTATGCATGCCTTAAAGCTGCGCGAAATCGTCGCCAACCACTAGAATTAGAAATTGCAGAAAAAAAGATTATTCTTGATCAAAATGGATGCATAAAAGATGTTGTGAGTGAAACACAATTAGAAGCGCATCGTTTAATTGAAGAGTTTATGATACAAGCTAATATTGCAGCTTCTGAAACATTAAAACAACATCACCAGCCGCTCATTTATCGTATTCATGAAAAACCTTCTCTTGCTAAGCAAGAAATACTTCGGAGCTTTCTTCAAAGTTTGGGGATACCACTCTCCCGCGGAAGCGAACTTACCTCAGCGCGCCTTAATAGAATTTTAGAAAAGGTCGCTCATACTCAACAACAAGAACTAGTCAATCAAGTTATTTTGCGTTCACAATCACAAGCAGAGTACAACCCTAAAAATAGTGGCCATTTTGGTTTAAATTTGCAGAACTATACACATTTTACATCACCAATCCGTCGTTATGCTGATCTCATTATTCATCGAGCACTCATTAAAGCTCTCAAATTAGGAAATGATCAATTAACAGATACACAAGAACAAAATCTTGCAGAAATTGCTACGCAAGTTTCTTTATACGAACGCCGTGCAATGATGGCTGAAAGAGAAACGATTGATCGGCTTGTTGCTCACTATTTAACGAATAAAATCGGTCGTATTTTTACAGGCCGCATTTCCGGAGTTACAAAAGCAGGTCTTTTTATCTCACTTGATAAACTCAATACAGATGGTTTTATCCATATTTCTACACTTAAAAATGATTATTATCATTTTGATGAAGCACAACATGTTCTTGTAGGACAGCGTAGCCATAAAGGCTATCAGCTCAGTGATGTTGTAGAAGTAAAACTTATAACGGTACAACCTTTTGCTGGCGCTTTATGCTTTGAACTGTTAACAAAACCTCGTCCAATAAAATTTTCACCGACATCCTACCATAAAAACAAATTAAAAAAACAAAAGTATACTTTTTATGGGAAAAGAAAAAATTAATCTTCTTGCCCTCCATTGAATATATATGAATAATAAATTCAATTTAAGAAATGACTTATATTATATAATATTTATATATACAATCTTATTTCTTTAGTATACAAGAGGATAAATTTTATTGTTAAGTCTATAATAACCATATAAAAATCTTGCAGTTTTTTATACTTAGAAAATGAGAGAAACTGCAAAGGATAGTTTTGGCTCCCTTTCATTTCAGCTCATCTTTTCATTGTTTAAATAAACAAGAGTACCTTAAGCCATTCTCATGAAAAAAAAACCTTTTGACTCTCAAAATAATTCTTTGCGTGCAATTATTGCCGCTATTGCAACCATTGGCACTGTTGGAACAGCATTGGCAATGGGAACACAACTTGTCTCTCTTCTTATGGCAGAGAAAGGACTTTCCAACAGTACAATCGGCTATAGTGGAACAGTTGGTGGAATCGCCACAATTATTGCAGCTATTTTTACGTCTCGAATTGCCTTATACTTAGGAATCGCTCAAACAATATTGCTTATGATGGCGATAGGATCTTTAAGTTTTTTAGGATTCTATTTTTTTGATCCCATATGGGTTTGGTTTATTTTAAAGTTTATATTACATTTCAGCATGACAGTTATGTTTATCCTGTCAGAGTTTTGGATCAACAGTTATGCTCCCCCAAAAAAACGCGGTTTGATCCTTTCTATTTATGCTATTGTCTTAGGATTAGGGTTTATAATAGGTCTAACGCTGCTAGCAAAAGTGGGAACACAAGGATTTATTCCTTTTGCTGTTGGATATAGCCTTATTATACTTGCTACTATACCAATTCTTACCGCTTGGAAATTAAGTCCAGAATTTCAAAAAAATCAATATATGCCATTTTTTCGTTATCTTTTTCACGTTCCAAGTGCAATGATGGCGGTCCTTGTTTACGGGGCCATTCAAATGGGCGTATTAACTCTTATAATACCCTTTAGTTTATCCATTGGTTATAATGAGAATGAAGCAGCACATTTTATGGCAACCCTTGCACTTGGGAATATTTTCCTCTTAATTCCTATCAGCATTATAAGCGACTACGCCAAAGATCGACGCTACCCGCTGATGAGTTGCGCTATTTTAGGTTTTATAGGAACTTTTATAGTACCATGGATTCTTCAATATCCATGGATTCTGATGCTTGATTTGTTTTTTCTGGGTGGTGTATCAGCGAGCCTTTATACAATTAGTCTTGCACATTTAGGAGCCCGTCTCAAGGGGCAAGAACTTGCTGCTGCTAATTCTGCTTTTATTTTTTGTTATGGAATTGGTATGCTCATCGGACCGACCTTTATCGGAAAATCCATGGATATCTTTAAACCCTTTGGTTTTTCAATAGCCATGGCTGTTTTTTTCGGTTTATATGTCATTTTGGTGTTTGTCCAACTTATGAGAAAATTAATCAGCTCTTGACTTTTTTGAGAACATCCGTAGTGTTGCCGGAAAATCTGATGATGTCGGAAATAAGTTTTGACAGCAATAATATTTTTTCAGTATAAATAGGGTATTTACATTATGGCTAAAGCAGCAACCATTAAGATCAAGCTTTTATCAACTGCAGATACTGGTTTTTTCTATGTAACAAAGAAAAACAGCCGTACAATGACAGATAAAATGAGCAAGCGTAAATATGATCCAGTTGTAAAAAAGCACGTTGAATTTAAGGAAACAAAAATTAAATAAATAAAATTATTATTAAATTGATAGATTTTATACTCCAAAAGAAATGTGGGAGTATTGCTCTTCAAAGTTATTTTTTGAGGGATGTTTTTTTATTTCCTTAAGTTTAAAAAGTTTACTTTAAACTTTGTATGTTTTGTACGGATTTGGATAAGTTGATTTATTATTTAAGTTGCTTACATATATTCTGTATGAGTATTTGATTATTGTGATATCTAATGAAAATTTTGTCATTAAAACGAAACACTGTTTCGTCATATGAATAAAGTTTCTCGGGTCAATTATAAACAATACTAAAATAGAGTTATAATAATGTTAGCAGTTTCTTTATTTCATGAAAAAATCTTTTTCTCATTTTAATCTAAGAAGCTTTAATCTAAAAGTAATCGGTTTCAGTATTTTTGTCGCTGCTAGCATTCTTATCATTATGTCAACTTATTTTAAGAAAACTCAGCGGTTGCCTCAAAAAGAAAAATTTTCTTCTCAAAACTCTGTTGAAGGAAATGCATTAATCATTGATGGCGATACCATTATGATTTCTTCAATTAAGATTCGACTAGCTGGAATTGATGCTCCTGAACTCCACCAATTTTGTGGAAAAAAGGAAGCGCGCTACCCTTGTGGGCTTGAGGCAAAAAAATATTTAGAACAACTATTAAAAAATCAAACTGTTACATGTCACTGGAAAAAAACAGATAAATATCGCCGTATTCTTGCAACATGTAAAACAAAACAAGTTAGCAATATCAACGCAACACTTGTACATAATGGTTGGGCTGTAAATTATTATGAATACCCCAAAGAAGAGCAAGAAGCTAGAAAGAAAAAGAAAGGAATATGGGCATCAAGTTTTCAACGACCAAAAGAATGGCGCAAAGCAAATCCTCGCACAGAATAAAAAAATATTTTTTAATTTTATTTACTAATGAAACAATGTAGCCCAATTATCAAACTTGAAAAAAAGATCTATTCCTGTCGTGTTTGCGTCCAACAACCCCATTATTTTCCTCCTCTTCCTCATGAACCAAACCCTGTCGTTTATTTATCCGATACTGCTTCGATTGCAATTGCAGGCCAAGCGCCAGGGTTGCGTGTCCATGAAACTTCTATCCCTTTTAATGATCGCTCTGGCGAAAAATTGCGTAATTGGCTAGGTGTCACGAAAGAAGAATTTTATAATAAATCTCTCTTTGCTATTGTTCCTATGGGATTTTGTTTTCCAGGTTATGATAAAAATAAAGCTGATTTACCACCAAGACGTGAATGTCGAGAAATATGGCATGAAAAGATATTTCAGGCAATGCCTCAAATAAAGCTTGTTCTTGCTATTGGCAGTTATGCGCAAAAGTGGCACATTACAGAATTAAAACATAAAACCGTTTCTGCAACTGTTGGTGATTGGAGAAATATTCTTTCCATTCCTCAACCTCGAGGCTATAATGTTATGCCTTTGCCTCATCCGTCATGGCGAAATACTTCTTGGTTACAGAAAAACCCATGGTTTAACGATGAGCTTATTGTATATCTGCGTTGTTTAGTGCGTAAATTTTTATAAATTAAAATATTGAGAAAAAATATGGATCGTCTTGACCGAAAAATTTTACATCTTTTGCAAGAAAATGCGACACTTTCTGTTGCTGATATTGCTAAAAAAGTGGGACTTTCGACCACTCCTTGCTGGCGTAGAATTCAAAAACTTGAAGAAGATGGCGTCATTCAGCGTCGTGTTGCTGTTCTTTCTCCAGAAAAAGTAAACGCACACGTCACTGTTTTTGTGTCTATTCGCACAAATACACATAGTCATGAATGGTTTAAGCGTTTTTCAAAAATTGTGCAAGAATTCCGTGAAGTCATTGAATTTTATCGAATGAGTGGAGATATTGACTATTTATTGCGTGTTGTTGTGCCCAACATTGAAGCTTATGATCTTTTTTATAAAAAATTAATTTCTAAAATTGATATCCGTGATGTCTCATCTTCTTTCGCAATGGAACAGATTAAATATACAACGGAACTTCCACTTAATTATATTAAATTACACGACAAGACGCATGAACAAAACTCTTAAGATTTTTATATCCGTCTCATGATCTTTTAGGCATTCAAACTTTCTTGTTCCAAAACTGCCATTTGTGCATGTGTTAAAACAGCGGCTTTGACGATACCAGCTGCCATAGCTGCTCCTGTCCCTTCACCAAGACGCATCCCCAAATCTAGAAGTGGTTCTTTGCCAATTTTTTTTAAAAGTTTACGATGAGCTGTCTCAGAAGAAACATGTCCAACAAGGGTATGATCAAGAGCTTTTGGATGCATTTTATAAAGAACCGCTGCAGCTACTGTTGCCACAAAACCATCTAAAATAACGGGTATTTTTTCTATTCTTGCTGCTAAAATAGCACCAACCATAGCAGCAATCTCACGTCCTCCTAAGCGACGCATTATCTCAAAAGGATCATTGAAATAATCCTTGTGCAAAGAAATAGCTGTCTTAACCGCTGCAATTTTACGCTGATAAAAATCACCTTCTGATTCCATAGCATTTCCTGTCCATTCTTCCACTTCCCCTCCAAACAATGCTAAGCATAAAGCTGAAGCTATTGCTGTGTTTCCAATTCCCATTTCTCCAATACATAAAAGATCTGTTCCACCCGCAATGGATTCCATTCCAAATGCCATTGTAGCAGCCGCACTCCGCTCATCCATTGCGGCATCCTTCGTAATATTCATTGTTGGATATTCTAATGCTAAATCAAATATTTTTAATCCAAGATCATAAGCAATACAAATTTGATTGATAGCAGCTCCACCAGAGGCAAAATTTTCTACCATTTTTTGTGTCATAGATTGTGGAAATGGTGTAATATTCTCCTCTACAATACCATGATTTCCAGAAAAAATAGCGACCAAAGGTCTCGTTACGATAGGTTTTTCTGTACCCCTCCACCCCGCATACCAAACAGCAATATCTCCTAGTTTTCCTAATGTTCCTTGCTCTTTTGTTAAGTCTTTTTGCCGTTTTTTTGCCAAAATTATAGAAAACTCATCAGCAACAGGTAAATTTGTAAGCAAAGCACGAAAATCATCAAATGGACTAGCGGTCATAAGGATACCTTTTAAAATCTACAATGTTTATGAAAATCCCGTCATATATACAGGATATGAATAATTTATTGTTTTTTTAACAGTGCTTTAAAAATGTTAAATACTATGAAAGCAATAATTTCTACATTCTATTTTCAACCCTAATAACAAACGTGCAAGATTCAAAATGTTATTAATATCTTATGATTACCTTTACAGTGATACCCTTAACCTATTTTTTATTTAATAGGCATAATCAGCATGCCGTTTAATATATACATTCCAACAATTCTTATGCATAATAAAAGTTATAAACTTTCAAAAACTTATAAAATTGAAGAGATCAAAATTATCGCAAAGACATCCAAACGCAAAGGATCTCAACTTTAATATATGTTAATTATTAGGCTATTATTAAATGAGAGCATAAAAAGCTTCTTTTAAAATACATATATCTGCATTTGGTTTTGTCGCATCATTTGATAATATTTGCCTCCATCGACGTGCCCCACCCCGCCCATGAAATAAACCAATCATGTGACGTGTCACATGAGAAAGCCGCCCCCCCGATGCAATATGTCGAGCTGTATAATCACACATAACCTCAATAAGATCACTCTCACTCAGATTATTTTGCGTCTCACCATAGAGTTCAAAATCAATATGTTTTAACAAAGCTGGATTATGATAAACTTGGCGACCAACCATGACAGCATCACAGAAAGTTAAGTGTTCTTTGATCTCATCAATCGATTTAATTCCACCATTTATCCCAATGAATTTATGAGGATATTTACGTTTTAATTTGTAAACTCTTTCATAATTAAGGGGCGGAATATTACGGTTTTCTTTCGGACTCAATCCTTGCAGCCATGCCTTGCGTGCATGTATCCAGAGCGCATCACATCCAGCATTCCAAACCTGATTAGCCAAAAGATCTAACGCTAACTCTTCATCTTGTTCGTCCACTCCAATCCGACATTTGACAGTTACAGGTATAGTAACCTCTCGTTTCATCGCTTCCACGGCATTTGCCACAATGTCTGGATGTAGCATCAAACAAGCCCCAAAGACACCTGCTTGAACACGATTTGATGGGCACCCGACATTAAGATTTATTTCGTTGTAGCCAAAATCCTCAGCAATTCGTGCAGCTTCTGCTAACTTTCTCGGATCAGCCCCCCCTAGTTGTAATGCAACTGGACGTTCTTTATCGCTAAAAGCCAACAATTGTTCGCGAACACCATGAATGACAGCATCTGCTACCATCATTTCCGTATAAAGGAGAGCTTTTTTCGTTAAAAGACGATAAAAAAACCTGCAATGTCGGTCTGTCCAGTCCAACATTGGTGCTACTGCAAATTTTATAGGCGATGGAAGGTTGTAAAATATCATGAGGGTATTACTCTCACGTCCCTATAGCTCTCTCTTTATACATAGAAAAATACTTACTTTTAGTTTACGGAAAATTTTATTCTCTTATACTATCATGAGTATAATAACAGTTCATTATTTTCAATTGATATCAAGGTTTACTACAATCAATCATGATAAAACACAATATCGCATTTCTCATAGATTAGTGTTTAGGTATATAAACATGAAAAAAGAAGATTTTCACCATAATATAAAAAACTCATTTACAAGTTCTTCTTACGCTCATCAAGCCTCCATCCTTACATGATTTAGCACAGCATTTAAGATAATAAATGCTAAACTAACACATTATACAATTTTTTATAATAGATTTAATTTTCTTTAGATTTTTTTAACTTATTGTGCAAATAAATGCTACAGAAAGTATCTTTATCTTCTCCTAAAGAAAGAATAAAAATCCTTATTTCACATGAATCTAATTATAAATCATTTTTTTCAATGAGTTATTCTTGGTAACATTCTTGAATTTCACTTTATAAGATAGACAAATTTCATCCTAAATATTCTATCTAATTTTGCCATTTTGTGATTCTTGCAAAAAAAACTAAAATCAGGGTATAGACAGCCATTGCCTTTTTAATATCTATGACTGATATCAGTATCTCTTTAAGGAAAATATTTTACAATATTGCAGATAAAATCTGTAAAATAAAATGATCATAAAAGTTGTTCAATCTCTTGTTGGCTTTGCATATAGGAAGAAAGAGTATCAACCTCTTGTTCATTAAATAGGAGACCCAGTTTTGAACGACGCCATAACACATCTTCACATACTTTAGCCCATTCTTTTTCCATCAACCATTTTACTTCTACTTCATAAAGCCCATGTCCAAAATTTTTTCCTTTATTTGCCTTACCATGTGCAAAGATCACCAATGCTTCCGTACCGTAGGAGCGTGCAAGCCTGCGATGTGTAAAAGCATCTAAATCTGGCATCAAAAGAGCAATCCTATTTTCGATTGTATCTAATTTGTTATAGGGAAAATCACCCCCTGGAAGTACTGCCTTAGCCGTCCATGATGCTCTCTTTTTACCAAGCTCTTTTTCAACAAATTTCATCGCATCTTCAGCCAACTTACGATAAGTTGTAATCTTTCCACCATAAAGATTAAGTATCTTTGGTGTCGTTCCTGTTCCCATTTCTTTTAAAACATAATCGCGCGTAATTTCTTGTGCTTTTGAAGCTCCATCATCATAGAGTGGACGAACTCCCGAGTAAGACCAGACAATCGTTTCAGGCAACACTGGTTGTATGAAATATTCACTGGCTGCTGCACAAATATAATCAATTTCTGTATCAGTAATATGAACGTCAGCCGGATCTCCTTGATAATTACAATCTGTTGTTCCAAGTAAGGTAAACTCTTCTTGATACGGAATAGCAAATATAATACGCCCATCACCATTTTGAAAAATATAAGCACGATCATGAGTATAAAGCTTGGGAACCAAAATATGAGAACCTCTAACAAGCCGTACTGGTGAATGTTCTTTACAATCTAATATGCTTGCTAAAACATGATCAATCCAAGGACCTGTCATATTCGCGACATAAGAAGCTGTGACACTATATTCTTTGCTACTTAACTTGTCTTGAAGAAAGATACGCCATTTATTGTCTTCTTTTTTTAAAGAGAGAACTTCTGTTCGTACTTTTATATCAGCTCCCCACTTTTCTGCATCACGAGCATTGCCAATAACTAAACGCGCATCATCTACTCTTGCATCAGAATATTCAAAACCTCTCTGATATTCTTTCTTCAGTGTAGAGCAAAATTTTTGTGAAAAATTAATCGTTTTACTGCGCCACAATTTCTGATTCCAATTCCCTAAATAATCATAAATAAAAAGTCCAAAACGCAACATCCAAGCAGGGCGCAATTCTTTATGATAAGGAAGGAGAAAACGCAAAGGACGCACAATATGTGGAGCCATACGTAAAATAATCTCGCGTTCTTTCAATGCTTCACGAACAAGTTTGAACTCATAGTGTTCAAGATAACGAAGCCCACCATGAATAAGCTTTGTTGACGCACTTGAGGTCCCAGATGCAAGATCGTTCATTTCAGCCAATCCCACTTTAAATCCGCGTCCTGCTGCATCTCTTGCCAATCCACAGCCGTTTATCCCTCCTCCAATGATAAACAGATCATAATGTGTTGTGGTTTTCATAATTTCACTTTTCATTATTTAATTTTGTTTCTCAGTACTCAATAAAGCAACAGGAAAAAATAATACAAATGTTCTTCATTGTATTATCAACGTACTTTTTCCTAAAATAAACACGCACAAAAAGCTTTTGATACCCTTATACATCAAAACAACATTTGACAAATTAAAGAGATTTTTTTTATCTTTTACAAAACATAATCCTTACCAAGCCAAGGTTTATCATATGAAATCTTTTTAGAGAAAAATTGATGTTTTTTCTCATTCTTAAAGATACACTATAACTAAATGCTTCATTGCACATAGATAGCGCTTTTCATATAGTTCACTCAATGACACCCTAAAAAATGTGAAGGTATACAAATGAATTATCACTCTCAAAACTCGAAAATAACACTTTTTTCAAAAATTTTAGTCATAGTTATGTCGAGTATTTTAATCTTTTTACCTTCTTTATCAAACGCAACATCACACTCAAAAACAGCAAATGATTTAAGCTTAGAAAAGCTTAAATCACAACTTTTGGAAGATTCTAGCTTTTTATCTAAGCTTAAAGAAAAAATGATACCACATACTGATTCTCATCATATTCAACAAATCGTCAGAGAGTATCTTCTTACTCATCCAGAAATTATGATTGAAATGCAGCTTATTCTTCAAGATAAGCTGGAAAAACAGAATGAATACGAAAACCAAAAACAAACTTCTGTCATTCATTCATTAGAAAAAGAGATTTTTCATTCTCCTCATGACGCTGTTTTGGGAAACCCAAATGGTAAAAGAGTGCTTGTCAATTTTTTTGATTACAACTGTGGTTATTGTAAAATTTCCTATTCAAATATAGAAGACTTGATAAAAGAATATCCAGATTTAAAGGTTATTATCAAGGACTTACCAATTTTAAGCTCTGATTCTATGGCAGCCCATACTGTTGCCTACGCATTTCGAAAACAATTTCCAGAGAAATATCCTCAGTTTCACAAAACGCTTTTAATGTATCAGGGTCGTGCAAATGAAGCTAAAGCTATTAAAGTAGCTGTTTCATTAGGAGCAGATGAAAAAAAACTACATAATGCAATAAAAGATCCCACTCTGCAAAACGCTTTTAAAGAAAACATTCAAATTGCCTCTGCACTTCATATTACGGGAACACCTTCTTACATCATTGGTGATAAAATATTCATCGGCGCAGCCAGACAAGATATTCTAAAACAAGCGATAGATAATACACAGTGAATACCTGATCCGTTTTAGGAAGAATACTGTAAATGAGGTAATTTTATGCTTTCTCTTTTTTGATAACAGGCTTATAAGTGCAATTTTACGTAAAGCAGATACAAGTTTTAAATTGCAAAGTATAATGATTTAAAGGAAATAAAAATCTTTAAAGCCTCAAAAGATGTCATCCCTAATCTAGAGATATTCGGTCATAAAATGAGATAATGACGATCTTCATTGATCAAGGAGTTAGAAATAAAATGGCAACAAAAAAAATGGATTCGGCAAAAACCGCAATTGATACGAAAATTATTCGTGATCTTGCTGAAATTTTGAATGATACAAATTTAACGAACATTGAAGTTGAACAAGGGGAGCTTCGTATTTGTGTCTCACGCCAAAATACCTTAACTTCTTCTGAGCAAGCAATCTATGCCCCTGTTTCTACTCCTACTTTTTCTGTAACATCTTCTCCAGTTCCAACAGCTGAATCTCCTATACAATCTATCCAAGAAGATAAATCAAAAAACACAATAACCTCTCCAATGGTTGGAACAGCTTATCTTGCACCCTCACCAGGCGCACAACCTTTTGTAGAAGTAGGACAAAATGTTTCTGAAGGGGAGACATTACTTATTATTGAAGCCATGAAAACAATGAATCAAATTTCATCACCGCGCTCCGGTACGGTAACCACTGTTCTTGTCAAAGATGGTCAACCTGTTGAATTTGGTGAACCACTTATTATTGTTGAATAAAGCGAGGGGCAACCATGATTCGAAAAATCCTCATTGCTAATCGAGGAGAAATTGCTCTTCGCGTTTTACGTGCATGTAAAGAACTTGGCATAAAAACCGTGGCTGTTCACTCTACCGCTGATGCAGATGCAATGCATGTTCGTCTTGCTGACGAAAGTGTTTGTATTGGCCCTCCTCCCGCTCGTGATTCTTATTTGAGTATTCAGCAAATTATTGCTGCTTGTGAAATTACAGGAGCGGATGCTGTTCATCCAGGTTATGGCTTTCTTTCTGAAAATGCAAAATTTGCAGATGTTCTAGAAGCCCATAATATTACATTCATCGGTCCAACAGCTACTCATATCCGCATCATGGGCGATAAAATCGAAGCAAAGAAAACCGCCAAAAAACTTGGTATTCCTGTAGTTCCAGGTTCAGATGGAGCAGTCACTGAAGAATCAGATGCTTTACGCACTGCTCGTGAAATTGGTTATCCAGTTATTATAAAAGCTTCTGCCGGTGGTGGCGGACGTGGTATGAAAGTCGTTCATTCTGAACAAGAATTTTCTATAGCTCTCAAAACAACGCGTTCAGAAGCGAAAGCTGCTTTTGGTGATGACGCTGTTTACATAGAAAAATATTTAGAAAAACCCCGTCATATTGAAATTCAAGTCATAGGTGATGGTGCGGGAAATGCTATTCATTTAGGAGAACGCGATTGTTCACTTCAACGACGGCATCAAAAAGTATGGGAAGAAGCTACGTCACCTGCACTTAATGAAACTGAACGGAAAAAAATTGGAAATATTGTTGCAAATGCTTGTGCCCAACTTGGATATCGTGGAGCTGGTACTATTGAATTTCTTTATGAAAATGGCGAATTTTATTTTATTGAAATGAATACACGTTTACAAGTCGAGCATCCTGTAACTGAAGCAATTACAGGTATAGATTTAGTCCACGAACAAATCCATATTGCATCAGGCTGTAAACTTTCAGTGACACAAGATGAAGTCTGTTTTTCTGGTCATGCCATTGAATGCCGTATTAATGCAGAAGATCCTATTAACTTTACGCCATCACCTGGAACCATTACACATTTTCATACACCTGGAGGTTTAGGGATTCGTGTTGATTCAGGCGCTTATTCAGGTTATCGCATTCCTCCTTACTATGATAGCATGATTGGAAAGCTGATTGTTCATGGACGTACCCGTTTAGAATGTATGATGCGTTTACGGCGTGCTTTAGATGAATTTGTCGTCGATGGGATAAAAACTACACTGCCTCTTTTTCGCGATCTTATTAATAATCAAGATGTTGCTGATGGTAATTATAATATTCACTGGCTAGAAAATTACCTTGCTCATCAATCAAAGTCTTCAGATTCGTAATTCGATAGCAAAACGGTGCATTCTTATAAAAGATTCTATAAGATATCAACATAAGGATAGTTCCAACCTTGCTGTAAAAAGTGGAAAAAGGAAATAAATTGGTTATTTTTTATATAGTTTTCTTTTAATATACATAAAATTTAATAATTTTCTGTTTTCCTTTTTGTTAGTTTGTGCTAACTCCTACATGGTTACGCCCTTATAGCTCAGTTGGTAGAGCACCTGATTTGTAATCAGGGGGTCGGGAGTTCGAGTCTCTCTGGGGGCACCATTTTATTTCTTAAACATATTGAAATATATAGTTTTTTTCTTTAAATAGCTATTTTCAGACCACCTTTTAGACCACCTTCTACAGTTTATATAATTTTACCTAATTTGTTCTTATTTGCTCCGTATTTTTCTTTGGAGTAAAAGCTAGGATCTCTTTTTTT
>NZ_JBHIRR010000008.1:0-81715 GCF_042197325.1 Bartonella sp. AA16NXGY
GTTTTGCTATTCGTGAAGGTGGTCGTACTGTTGGTGCCGGTATCGTCTCTAAGATCATTGAATAAATAATGCTTGTTAAAGGGGTGTTAAAAGTGTTTTAGTTTTGAGAGTTAGGGGTATAGCTCAGTTGGTAGAGCGGCGGTCTCCAAAACCGCAGGTCGCGGGTTCAAGTCCTGCTGCCCCTGCCAAAGGGGGGTTTTACATATAAGGGAGTGGATTTTGCTGCCTTTTTCGCTTTTTTTGATATGGGGCTTGTTTTTTTGTGTGTGAAACGGTATTGAATAGAAAGTAAGGAAATTGCATAAGTCTGAAAGTTGGCTTTTGCGTTTTTTCCTGTTTATTTTGTTCTATAAAACACAATAGGACTAGAGAGAGTATAGTGTGACGATGGCATCTAAAACCAATCCGATTACCTTTTTGAAGCAGGTTTATGCAGAAACAATTAAAGTGAAATGGCCTACACGTCGTGAGACGGTTATTTCTACTATTATGGTTTTGTTGGTAACTGCATTGGCTTCAGCTTTCTTTTTTATTGTGGATCAGGTTATGCATTTTGGTGTTTGGCGGGTTATTGATCTTCTGAAATATCTTTTTAGTTGAGAATGTAAGGAAGTGTGACTGTGGCAGCTCGTTGGTATATTGTTCAGGCATATTCAAATTTTGAAAAGAAAGTAGCGGAAGCTATTGATAAGGAGGCAAAGCAAAAGGGACTTGATCATCTTTTTGAAAAGATTTTTGTTCCAACAGAGCGTGTTGTAGAGGTTCGTCGTGGACGCAAAGTTGATACTGAGCGAAAATTTTTTCCTGGTTATGTTCTTGTTCGTGCTGAGTTAACAGATGAAGTTTATCATCTTATTAAGAATACGCCTAAAGTGACAGGTTTTTTAGGGTCGGATGCGCGTCCTGTTCCTATTTCTGATCGAGAGGTTGAGCAAATTCTCAAACAAGTTCAGGAAAGGGTTGAGTCTCCAAAGTCCTCTGTATTGTTTGAGGTTGGAGAGCAAGTTCGCGTTGCTGATGGTCCTTTTGTTTCGTTTAATGGAATTGTTCAAGAGGTTGAAGAAGAGCGCTCTCGTCTTAAGGTTGAAGTGCTTATTTTTGGGCGTCCTACGCCTGTTGATTTGGAATTTGGTCAGGTTGAAAAACTCTGATTAAACTTAGAGTAGTTTTAATTACTTTAAGGAAGGAGTGGGAGGTGATTTATAGCTTTTGTCGGCTTAATGATCCGAACCACGTGACTGCAAGCGGGTAACGGGCAAGATGAATTGTCAGTATACCAGTGAAATTAAAGGCAGATTGTTATGGCAAAAAAAAGTATAGGTCAGCTTAAGTTGCAGGTTCCTGCAGGAGCTGCTACTCCATCTCCACCAATTGGTCCAGCTCTTGGGCAGCGTGGTATTAATATCATGGAATTTTGTAAGGCGTTTAATGCAGCGACACAAGAAATGGAAAAGGGGGCACCGATTCCAGTTGTTATTACGTATTACCAAGATAAGTCTTTCACCTTTTCTCTCAAGACGCCTCCTGTATCATTCTTTTTAAAGAAGGAAGCAAACCTGAAATCTGGCTCAAAAGAGCCTGGTAAAGTGTCTGTAGGAAGCATTTCTCGCGATAAAATTCGTTCGATTGCGGAATCAAAGATGAAAGATCTTAATGCGAATGACATTGAGGCAGCAATGCGTATGGTTGAAGGTTCTGCTCGCTCGATGGGCTTGGAAGTGGTGGGCTAATATTATGGCAAAAGTAGCAAAAAGAATAAAAAATATCCGAAAAGATATTGATTTTAATGAACTCTACGCTTTAAAAGATGCCGTTTCAATGGTTAAGGAGCGTGCCGTTGCTAAGTTTGATGAAACAATCGAAATTTCAATGAACTTGGGTGTTGATCCTCGTCATGCTGATCAAATGGTTCGAGGCGTTGCTTATTTGCCTAATGGAACAGGGAGAAATATTCGTGTTGCCGTTTTTGCTCGTGGGGATAAGGCTGAGGAAGCTAAGGCGGCAGGAGCTGATATTGTGGGTGCCGAAGATTTATTTGAAAGCGTTAATAGAGGGACTATAGATTTTGATCGTTGTATTGCAACGCCAGACATGATGCCTCTTGTTGGTCGTCTTGGTAAGATTCTTGGTCCACGGAGTTTGATGCCGAATCCGAAAGTTGGTACTGTAACACTTGATGTCGTCGGTGCTGTCAAAGCTTCTAAAGGTGGTGCTGTTGAGTTTCGTGTGGAAAAAGCTGGTATTGTGCATGCTGGTATTGGTAAGGCTTCTTTTGGTGTTGAAAAAATCGTAGAAAATATAAAAGCCTTTGCAAGTGCAGTTATTAAAGCCAAACCGCAAGGTGCAAAAGGTGAGTATATTAAGCGCGTTGCTGTTTCGTCGACTATGGGAATTGGTGTTAAAGTTGATCCAGCAACGGTTCGTTCAGAGCTAGTATAAGCTGATTTATAATTTTGTTTTGGGGTATGGGAATATCAAAATTGTATTTAAAATGCTGATTTTGATCAGCTCGCTATCTAAGCTTTATAGGGCTTAGGTTGTACCGGGAGAAATTCCGGAATATCCTGTCCGAGATTGTAGGTGATGCTTTTAAGTATCTTAATCAAAAAAACCTGCATGAGACTGGGGTAAAAACTGAGAGTTAAAAGACTTAAAGGGTTTGAGCCAAGGTTGCCTTTGAACGCTGTGCGTGAAAAAGGGGACAGGATCCTCATCGGTGACATGAAGTATTTTATGTTATCAAAGGTAACCAACAGGTTTGTTTTAAGCAAATCTGTTAAATGGAGAGAGACAGTGAATAGAGCGGAAAAACGCGAATTTGTTACATGGCTTAACGAGGCTTTTCGGAAGTCTGGTTCTGTTGTTGTTGCACATTATTCCGGTCTGACAGTTTCACAGATGAATGATCTGCGTTCGAAAATGGGTGAAGCTGGCGGTGCCGTTAAGGTCGCCAAAAACCGTCTTGCTAAAATCGCTCTTCAGGGCACGGAATCTGAATCGATAGTGGGTTTGTTTACTGGACAAACACTTATTGCTTATTCAGAAGATCCAATCACAGCACCGAAAGTTGCTGTTGATTTTGCGAAAAGCAATGACAAATTTGTCATACTTGGCGGTTCAATGGGTGCAACAAGTTTAACTGTAGATGCTGTGAAGTCATTGGCTTCATTGCCTTCATTAAACGAGTTGCGTGCAAAACTTGTGGGTATGATTTCTACCCCTGCGACCCGTATTGCACAGGTTGTTAATGCCCCTGCTGGTCAGGTTGCACGTGTCATTGGAGCATATGCTCAGGAGGATAAGGCGGCTTAAGGCTGTTTGTATTCACGTTTATGGAAGAGCTTTAATGCTTTTCTGTTTTTTTGAATAAGATTTAATAATGGTTCAAATCTTTTAATTGAAGGAATTTAAAAATGGCTGATCTAGAGAAGATCGTAGAAGACCTTTCTAATCTAACCCTTTTGGAAGCCGCTGAGCTTTCTAAGTTACTTGAAGAAAAGTGGGGAGTTTCGGCTGCTGCTCCTGTAGCTGTCGCTGCTGTTGCTGGTGCTGCTGCTCCAGCTGCTGAAGAAAAAACAGAATTTGATGTTATTCTTGTTGAAGGTGGCGCACAAAAAATTAATGTTATTAAGGAAGTTCGTGCTCTTACTGGACTTGGTCTTAAAGAAGCTAAAGATCTGGTTGAAGGTGCACCTAAGCCTATTAAAGAGGCTGCTTCTAAAGAAGAAGCAGAAAAAATTAAATCTCAACTTGAAGCTGCCGGTGCTAAGGTGGAACTTAAGTAAATTTAATTTTATCGGCGGGCATTTATGTTCGCCGATTTTCTTTCTCTTAATACAAAGAGGGAAAATAATGAGTAAAAAACTTTTCCCAATGGTTTCGTAACAGGAATGGGATAGGTTTGGATTACTTACCCCTTCATCATAGAGTCAAAGAGATAAATGGCTTATGTTGGTAGGGAAAGTTAATGATGCTCATTATTGAGTGTCAAGTGAACTGGTCTGCATATGCAGGTTAATGGTATAAGGCTTTCAAGGTTGGTCTACCTTGAAGAGTAAAGATCAAGGAGCGACGATGGCTCAGACTCACGCAATGATGTCTCAATTCAATGGTCGTAAGCGCGTACGGAAATTTTTTGGTAAGATTCCTGAAGTAGCAGAAATGCCGAATCTTATTGAGGTTCAAAAAGCCTCATACGATCAATTTCTCATGGTTGAGGAACCGAAAGGTGGGCGACCAGATGAAGGTTTGCAAGCTGTTTTTAAATCGGTTTTTCCTATTTCAGATTTTTCCGGTACAGCTATGCTTGAGTTTGTAGGTTATGAATTTGATTTACCAAAATTTGATGTTGAAGAGTGCCGTCAACGTGATTTAACTTATGCTGCCCCATTAAAGGTCATATTGCGTTTGATTGTTTTTGATGTTGATGAGGATACTGGCTCCAAAGATATCAAAGACATTAAAGAGCAAGGCGTTTATATGGGCGATATGCCTTTAATGACGACGAATGGTACCTTTATTGTTAATGGTACGGAGCGTGTTATTGTTTCTCAGATGCATCGTTCTCCTGGTGTCTTTTTTGACCATGATAAAGGAAAGTCCCATTCATCAGGAAAGCTTCTTTTTGCTGCTCGTGTTATTCCGTATCGTGGTTCTTGGCTTGATATTGAGTTTGATGCTAAGGACATCATTTATGCGCGTATTGATCGACGGCGCAAGATTCCTGTTACTAGTCTTTTGATGGCATTAGGTATGGATGCGTCGGATATTTTATCGACGTTTTATGATAAAGTGACTTATGAGCGTGATGGAGAAGGATGGCGAGTTCCTTATTCTGTGGATCGCTTTAAAGGAATGAAGCTCATTTCTGACCTTATAGATGCAGATAGTGGTGAAGTCGTTGCGGAGGCTGGTAAAAAATTAACAGTTCGTACTGCGAAGTCTTTGGTAGAAAAAGGACTTAAAGCGGTTAAAGTTAGTGAAGATGATTTATTAGGTTGTTATCTAGCCGAAGATATCGTCAATTACGAAACAGGTGAAATCTACCTTGAAGCTGGTGATGAAATTGACGAAAAAGTATTAAAAGTTCTGCTCGATGTTAGTGCTGATCAAGTCAATATTCTTGATATTGATCACATGAATATTGGCGCTTACATCCGCAATACTTTGAAGGTGGATAAAAATGAAAGTCGGCAGGATGCGTTATTTGATATTTACCGGGTGATGCGTCCAGGTGAACCTCCAACAATCGATACAGCAGAAGCAATGTTCCATTCATTGTTTTTTGATCCAGAGCGTTATGATCTTTCAGCTGTCGGGCGTGTTAAGATGAATTTACGTATGGATCTTGATTGTCCAGACACAGTTCGCATTTTACGCCAAGAGGATATTCTTGCTGTTGTTAAGATGTTGGTTGAATTGCGTGATGGACGTGGTGAAATTGATGATATTGATAATCTTGGCAACCGTCGCGTTCGTTCCGTCGGGGAGTTGATGGAAAATCAATATCGCATTGGTCTTCTTCGTATGGAACGTGCGATAAAAGAGCGTATGTCATCGGTTGAAATTGATACAGTTATGCCACAGGATTTGATCAATGCAAAGCCTGCGGCAGCAGCAGTCCGTGAATTTTTTGGGTCTTCACAATTGTCGCAGTTTATGGATCAAACCAATCCATTGTCAGAAATTACCCATAAGCGCCGTCTTTCTGCTCTTGGTCCAGGTGGTTTGACTCGTGAACGTGCGGGTTTTGAAGTCCGTGACGTACATCCTACGCATTATGGTCGTATTTGTCCGATTGAAACACCAGAAGGCCCCAATATTGGTCTGATTAACTCCTTAGCAACATTTGCGCGAGTTAACAAATATGGCTTTATTGAAAGCCCATATCGAAAAATTATTGATGGAAAAGTCACAAAAGAAGTTATTTATCTTTCAGCGATGGAAGAAGCAAAGCATTATGTCGCTCAGGCTAATTCTTCATTAGATAACGAAGGTCGTTTTATAGAAGAGTTTGTTGTTTGCCGTCATGCTGGTGAAGTTTTAATGGCGCCGCGTGATCATGTTGATTTGATGGATGTTTCACCAAAACAGTTGGTTTCAGTTGCAGCAGCGCTTATTCCTTTTTTGGAAAATGATGATGCGAATCGTGCGCTTATGGGATCGAACATGCAGCGTCAAGCAGTTCCTCTTGTACGCGCTGAAGCGCCATTTGTTGGGACGGGAATGGAATCTATTGTTGCGCGCGATTCAGGAGCTGCTGTGAGTGCAAAACGTAGTGGTGTTGTTGATCAAGTCGATGCTACCCGTATTGTTATCCGTGCAACAGAAGATTTAGATCCTTCAAAATCAGGCGTTGATATTTACCGCTTACAGAAATTTCAGCGTTCTAATCAGTCCACTTGTATTAATCAGCGTCCTCTTGTACATGTCGGTGATAGGGTAGAGAAAGGTGATATCATTGCAGATGGTCCATCCACGGATCTTGGTGATTTGGCTCTTGGGCGGAATGTTCTCGTAGCCTTTATGCCTTGGAATGGATACAATTATGAAGATTCTATTTTGTTATCCGAGCGCATTGTTGCTGATGATGTGTTTACTTCAATTCATATCGAGGAATTTGAAGTTGCGGCACGCGATACAAAACTTGGACCTGAGGAAATTACGCGCGACATTCCTAATGTTGCGGAAGAAGCGTTAAGAAATCTTGATGAAGCTGGCATTATTTATATTGGTGCTGAAGTTCAACCAGGTGATATTTTAGTTGGAAAGATTACCCCGAAAGGTGAAAGTCCCATGACGCCGGAAGAAAAGCTTCTGCGTGCAATTTTTGGGGAAAAGGCATCCGATGTTCGTGATACTTCTATGCGTATGCCTCCTGGGACTTTTGGTACTGTTGTTGAAGTTCGCGTTTTTAATCGCCATGGCGTGGAAAAAGATGAACGTGCGATGGCAATTGAGCGTGAAGAAATTGAGCGTTTAGCAAAAGACCGTGATGATGAACAGTCTATTCTTGATCGCAATGTTTATGCGCGCCTCACCGATATGTTGACAGGTAAAGTTGCTGTAGAAGGTCCGAAAGGCTTTTCGGGTAGTAAAAAGCTTGATAGTACAGTAATGGGGCATTATCCGCGATCCCAGTGGTGGCAATTTGCTGTTGAGGATGAAAAGCTTCAAAATGAAATTGAAGCTTTGCGCAAGCAATATGATGAATCAAAAGAAGCATTACAACGTCGCTTTATGGATAAGGTTGAAAAGGTCCAAAGAGGTGATGAAATGCCTCCTGGTGTCATGAAAATGGTGAAAGTTTTTGTGGCTGTGAAGCGCAAAATCCAACCAGGTGACAAGATGGCGGGACGTCACGGGAATAAGGGTGTTGTTTCACGTATTCTTCCCGTAGAAGATATGCCATTTCTTGAAGATGGGACCCATGCTGATATCGTCTTGAATCCGCTGGGTGTGCCTAGTCGTATGAATGTTGGACAAATTCTTGAAACGCATCTTGGTTGGGCATGTGCGGGGATGGGCAAGAAGATTGGTGCTTTGTTAGAGTTATATCAAGAGACTGGGGATATATTGCCGTTGCGTCAGCGTATTGAAAATCTTATGCCTGATGATAATCATAATGAACCAGTTCGTCAGTATGATAATGAAAGCCTTTACAAATTGGCATTGCAGATGAAGAAAGGGGTTTCAATTGCAACGCCTGTTTTTGATGGAGCACATGAGTCTGATATTAACATGATGCTGGAAGACGCAGGCTTAGATAGTTCAGGGCAGGTTACGCTTTATGATGGTCGTACTGGGGAGCCTTTTGATCGTCCAGTAACGGTGGGATATATTTACATGTTGAAATTGCATCACCTTGTTGATGATAAGATTCATGCGCGTTCTATTGGTCCCTATTCACTTGTTACGCAGCAGCCATTAGGAGGTAAGGCACAATTTGGTGGTCAGCGTTTTGGTGAAATGGAGGTATGGGCGCTTGAAGCTTATGGTGCTGCATACACTTTGCAGGAGATGCTAACAGTAAAATCAGATGATGTGGCTGGTCGAACAAAAGTCTATGAGGCAATTGTGCGTGGTGATGATACATTTGAGGCAGGTATACCCGAAAGCTTTAATGTGTTGGTAAAAGAAATGCGCTCACTTGCTCTTAATGTGGAGCTTGATGATGCGCGTGAACTTATTGCACAGCGGGCATTGTCTGATACGGCAGAATAATAATTCAAGGAGCGCACTAGAAAAGGGCTGCGCTCTTATTACTTTAAGAGGCTCAATAACCTTATTAAGGCTATACAGGTCATTTTTAAAAGTAAATGTATTTTAAAGAAGATCTGTTATAAAATAAATGAGATATTACAACAGGTTCTAAGAATCTTTGAAGGAGAACAGCATGAACCACGAGGTCATGAATCTTTTCAATCCTCAAGCGCCAGCGCAGACATTTGACTCTATTCGTATTTCTATTGCGAGTCCTGAGAAAATTTTGTCCTGGTCGTATGGTGAGATTAAGAAGCCTGAGACTATTAATTATCGGACTTTTAAACCAGAACGTGATGGTCTTTTTTGTGCACGTATATTTGGCCCTATTAAGGACTATGAATGTCTATGTGGCAAATATAAACGCATGAAGTATAAGGGCATTATTTGTGAAAAATGTGGTGTAGAGGTTACTCTTTCGCGCGTACGTCGTGAGCGTATGGGGCATATTGAACTTGCGGCACCCGTTGCGCATATATGGTTTCTTAAATCATTACCAGGCCGTATTTCTACACTTTTAGATTTAACTTTAAAAGATATTGAACGGGTTCTTTATTTTGAGAATTATATTGTAACCGAACCAGGGTTAACATCTCTTAAGCTCCATCAGCTTCTTTCTGAAGAAGAATATATGCTTGCTATTGATGAATTTGGAGAAGATCAGTTTACAGCTATGATTGGCGCTGAAGCTATTTACGAGCTTTTAGCTAGTATGGAGTTAGATAAAATCGCTAATGATTTGCGTCTTGAATTAGCTGAAACAACTTCAGAGTTAAAGCAGAAAAAATTGATTAAACGACTTAAAATCGTTGAAAATTTTCTTGAATCTGGAAATAAGCCAGAGTGGATGATTATGAAAACAATTCCGGTTATTCCACCGGATTTGCGTCCATTGGTTCCGCTTGATGGTGGGCGTTTTGCGACATCAGATCTGAATGATCTTTATCGGCGTGTTATCAATCGTAATAACCGCTTGAAGCGGCTGATTGAATTGCGAGCTCCTGGAATTATCGTACGCAATGAAAAGCGTATGGTACAAGAAGCTGTTGATGCATTGTTTGATAATGGACGGCGTGGGCGTGTGATTACTGGAGCCAATAAACGTCCTCTTAAGTCTTTATCAGATATGTTGAAGGGCAAGCAAGGGCGTTTTCGTCAGAACTTACTTGGGAAGCGTGTTGATTACTCGGGGCGTTCTGTTATCGTGACGGGTCCTGAATTAAAATTACATCAATGTGGTCTTCCCAAAAAAATGGCTCTTGAATTATTTAAGCCTTTTATTTATGCGCGGCTTGATGCAAAAGGCTATTCATCAACGGTAAAGCAGGCAAAGAAGCTTGTTGAAAAAGAACATCCAGAAGTTTGGGATATCTTGGATGAGGTTATTCGTGAACACCCTGTTTTGCTCAATCGTGCACCAACATTGCACCGTTTGGGAATTCAAGCTTTTGAGCCTATCTTGATTGAGGGAAAAGCTATACAGCTACATCCATTGGTGTGTACTGCTTTTAATGCGGATTTTGATGGTGATCAGATGGCGGTTCATGTTCCGCTTTCTCTTGAAGCACAACTTGAAGCCCGTGTTTTGATGATGTCCACCAATAATATTCTTCATCCGGCCAATGGTGCTCCCATTATTGTTCCCTCACAGGATATGGTTCTTGGTCTTTATTATCTTTCAATTGTTTCTGAAAAAGAACCAGGTGAAGGAATGGCCTTTTCTGATATAGGTGAGCTTCATTATGCCTTGGAAAATAAGGTTATAACGCTTCATACGAAGATTAAAGGCCGTGTTAAGAATATGGGGAAGGATGGAAAAGAAGTCTCTAAACTTTATGATACGACACCTGGTCGTTTGATTATCGGTGAGCTTTTGCCAAAAAGTGCGGATATCTCATTTGATATTGTCAATCAAGAGATGACGAAAAAGAACATTTCTAAAATGATTGATCATGTTTATCGGCACTGTGGACAAAAAGAGACGGTTATTTTTTGTGACCGTATTATGCAGCTTGGCTTTTCTTATGCTTGTCGTGCAGGAATTTCATTCGGTAAGGACGATATGGTTATTCCTGATAGTAAGTCGCGTTTAGTCGCAGAAACAGAAGCTTTGGCTAAGGAGTACGAACAGCAATATAATGATGGTTTGATTACACAAGGTGAAAAATACAATAAGGTTGTAGATGCTTGGGGTAAATGTACAGATCGCGTCGCAGATGAAATGATGAAACGTATTCAAGCTGTGGATTTTGATCCTAAAACAGGTCGTCAACGGCCGATGAATTCTATCTATATGATGTCGCACTCTGGTGCTCGTGGTTCTGCTAACCAGATGAGACAATTGGCCGGTATGCGTGGATTAATGGCAAAACCATCGGGTGAAATTATTGAAACACCCATTATTTCAAATTTTAAAGAAGGTCTAACTGTTAATGAATACTTCAATTCCACGCATGGTGCACGTAAAGGACTTGCTGATACTGCGTTAAAGACGGCGAACTCTGGTTATTTAACACGGCGTCTTGTTGATGTTGCACAGGATGCTATTATTTCAGCAGTTGATTGTGGTACCGCAAAAGGGCTTACCATGCAGCCGATTGTTGATGCAGGACAAATTGTTGCCTCCCTTGGGCAAAGAATTCTTGGTCGTACAGCGCTTGTTGATATTCTACATCCTGTCTCTGGAGAGGTTATCCTTGAAGGTGGAGCAATGATTGAGGAAGCTGATGTCGCGAAGATTGAAGCAGCTGGGATTCAATCTGTTCAAATTCGTTCTGCATTAACATGTGAAACACGTCTTGGTGTTTGTGCAAAATGCTATGGTCGTGATTTGGCGCGTGGAACACCTGTTAATCAGGGAGAAGCGGTTGGTGTTATTGCTGCTCAATCCATTGGTGAGCCGGGAACACAGCTTACTATGCGTACTTTTCACTTAGGAGGAACTGCGCAGGTTGTTGATTCATCGTATTTAGAGGCATCTTATGAAGGTAAGGTGGAGATTCGTAATCGTAATGTAGTTCGTAACTCTGAAGGCCATTTGGTTGTTATGGGGCGTAATATGGCTATCCTTATCAAGGATGAGTTAGGAAAAGAGCGCGTTGTACATCGTGTTAGCTATGGTGCTCATATTTTTGTTGATGATGGTGATGTGGTTAAACGTGGCCAACGTATAGCAGAATGGGATCCTTATACACGTCCAATTTTAACGGAAGTTGAAGGCTATGTGGGTTTTGAAGATATGATTGATGGTTTATCTGTCACTGAAACAGCTGATGAATCTACGGGTATTACGAAGCGTTTGGTGATTGATTGGCGCGCTAATCCACGTGGTGCGGATCTTAAACCAGCTATTATTATTCACACGGATAAAGAAGGTGAATCCATTGCTAAATTGTATAAGGGAGGTGAAGCCCGTTATATGATGTCAGTGGAAACTATTCTTTCTGTTGAGCTTGGTGCTCATGTTAAGGCTGGTGATGTTATTGCTCGTTTGCCAATGGAAAGTGCCAAGACGAAAGATATTACGGGTGGTCTTCCTCGTGTGGCTGAGCTTTTTGAAGCGCGTCGTCCAAAGGATCATGCGATTATTGCTGAAGTTAGTGGTACAATTCGATTTGGCCGTGGTTATAAGAATAAACGTCGTATCATTATTGAACCAAATGATAAAACTCTTGAGGCAGTAGAATACTTGATTCCAAAAGGTAAGTTGTTCCACTTCCAAGAAGGCGATCAAATTGAAAAGGGAGATTATATCCTTGATGGTAATCCAGCACCTCATGACATCTTGGCGATTAAGGGGGTTGAAGCTTTGGCATCTTATCTTGTTAATGAGATTCAGGAGGTTTATCGTCTGCAGGGAGTTCTTATTAATGATAAGCACATTGAAGTGATTGTTCGTCAAATGTTGCAAAAAGTTGAAATTACTGAATCTGGAGATTCTGGTTATATTCCAGGTGATAATGTTGATCGTATTGAACTTGATGAAATCAATGATAATTTGATTGCAGAAGGGAAGAAACCTGCATCTGGTAATCCCATTCTTCTTGGAATTACAAAAGCTTCTCTTCAAACACCTTCTTTCATTTCGGCGGCATCGTTTCAGGAAACAACACGTGTTCTTACTGAAGCAGCAGTTTCTGGTAAAATTGATACTTTGCAAGGACTTAAAGAGAACGTTATTGTCGGTCGTCTTATTCCAGCAGGTACGGGTGGTACAATTTCTCAAATCCGTCGTATTGCTGCAGTTCGTGATGATTTGATTGTAGATGAGCAGCGTAAGTCTAGTAATAACGAAGTGGCTAAGGCTATGTTGACAAATATGACAACTGGGGCCGTTACTGAATAATTTAAATACAACACCACATAATATAAAAACGTCTGAATAGAAAGTTCAGACGTTTTTTATTTCGAAATGCAGAAGTTGTATATTTTCTTGAAAAATATCAAAAATTATAAGGCGATAGTTATTTTAAACATCTTTAGTAGCTTATTATTTTGTAATGATGCTTATCTTTTTTGTTACTTTATTTTAAAGTTTCTTAATTTCTAAAAGCAGTATAGAATTTTTCCAAAATATGTGAAACTCAAAAATCATATTCAAGGAAAAGAGTTGATTATCTACAAATCAAATAAGATTGATTTTGAACTTTAGGAAAATTTTTGATTGATATCTTCTATAAAAATTTAAAAGGACTTATGATGAAAGATCAAGAGTCTTTTCTATAATCTAAAAAATAATTGATTCTCTACTATACAATGTTTGTGAATGTATTTTCTTCTAAATTAGAATGCAGAAAAGTAGAGATTAAGGTGCTCACTAAGTTTTATAAAAAATAGACATATTTCTTATAACAATGTGATCTATGCAGACAGAATAATAAAATGTACGAATATTATTCAATTGGAAAATTAACACGTGAGTTTTCAATAATAGCTCGAACTTTGCTATGAAGAAGAGGGACTTCTTATCCCTTTTCGGTGTGGAAGTACACGGCTTTATACATAAACGGATCGTCATAAGTTAAAACAAATCCTGTATGCTAACAGAGTAAAATTTTCGTTGTCTGAAATATCTGATATGTTGACAATGGTTGGAAAACCACCTGATGATGAGAAAAAGCTTAAGAAATTAATTGCAGGAATTCATAAAAAACAAACTGATTTAAAGCAGATGCAGCATGATGTTGATGATCTTCTACAGGATTTAGAACGAATTGAAGAGAGTTTTTTTGAGAGCTTAGCGGAGTTGGGGGGTAGTCATTGATTATAAATTTATTTTGTCTTCTTTTAGACTAATTTCTTTCTCTTAAAAGAGATAGATTATACCGTCTCTAAGGGGAATATTTACCACTGCGTGAAATGTGTAAGTCATTTAAAGAAATAGAGTGTTTGAAAAAGCTGCAAAGGTATTTTCGCAGTATATTATTCTTGATAAGAAAAAACTATTTTTCATAAAGAAAGTAAAAACAATGACAGTTTCTCCTATGAGTGTTTTTCAATCTATATTGTCACGAAAGTCAATTCGCGCTTTTACTGATCAGCCAGTTAGTTTGGAAACAATCAAAGAAATCTTAAAACTTGCAGCACGTGCACCATCTGGAACAAATATTCAGCCATGGCAAGTAATTGTGCTTACAGGAAGTGTATTACAGAAAGTAGGGCAAGAGCTTTCACAACTTGTGCTTTCAGGTGTAAAAGGAGAGCGTGAATATAGTTATTATCCACGTCAGTGGCGTGAGCCCTATATTTCAAGGCGTCGAAAAGTTGGTTTGGATCTTTATCAGAGTCTTGGAATTCAAAAAGGTGATGAAGAAAAAATACTTCATCAAAAGGCGCGAAATTTTTTATTTTTTGATGCACCTGTAGGACTCTTATTTACAATGGATCACGACATGGAAATGGGGAGTTGGCTTGATTTGGGTATGTTTATGCAGACCATTATGTTAGCTGCACGTGGATTTGGATTAGATACCTGTCCTCAAGCTGCTTTTGCTGATTATCATAAACAGATTCGTACGCTTTTATCTATTCCTTCTGATCGCCATATTATCTGTGGTATGGCACTTGGTTATCGCGATATGAGTGCTCCAGAAAACAATTTTGAGACAGAACGAGAATCGTTAGAAAAATTTGTACGTTTCATTGAAACATACCCATAAAATATTTTATACAATTAAGCATATGTTTTGAAGAACTTAGTGCATTATGAAAAATATTTCCGATAAGATTTCTCATCCTTATTGAATTTTAATATTGCATATTAACACTTATTTTACTACGTTTGGAACATTGGGAGTGGTGACTCTAGGGGCATTGTCCGTTTTAAAGGTTGGCTAATGGAAAACACTATAGAAAGAAAGTGTTGGGTGGTAGCAAGACGAGCGACATTCGTGTTTATTGTTGTCATTTTTTTAGTTTATCTCGCAATTTGATTTTAAACGGAAGAAACGTTATGAAAAAGCATATATGCTCAAGCTGTACTATAGTTTAAGGTGATACGTGTTTCTATCTGTTTTTGAACTTTTTAAAATTGGGATTGGTCCTTCTAGCTCACATACGATGGGACCAATGACTGCTGCTAATATGTTTTTGCAAAAGATAGGAGATTTTTCTCAGTCGTCTGATGTTCAAGTTTCTCGTATACGTGTTTATCTTTATGGTTCTTTAGCTTTCACGGGTATTGGTCATGCAACAGATAGAGCTATCATATTAGGACTTTTAGGAGAAAAAGCTTCTACTGTTGATCCTGATAGCATGGGGTTTTTGTTAGAAAAAGTTATACGTGAAAAAAAAGTGCAACCAGAAGGTCATCCCGCTTATCAGTTTGATGTGCAACGTGATCTTATTTTTGAACGAAAGCAAATCCTCCCTGGACATACAAATGGACTAGCCTTTGAAGGACTTGATACTGATGGGAATGTTCTGTTGCGGCAGATTTATTATTCTATCGGTGGTGGCTTTGTTGTGACTGAGGATGAATTAAGCCATATGAATGATAATATACAACCAGAAGCATTTGAGGTACCATATCCATTCGATTCTGCTTGTACAATGTTATCAATGGCAGAAAAATCAGGGCTTTCAATTGCTGAAATGAAGCGCTTAAATGAAGAAACAAAGATAGAGCGTTCTTCTCTTGATGTAGGGCTTGATGAAATTTTTTCAGCGATGACAAATTGCATTGATAGAGGTCTTTCACAAGAAGGTGAGTTGCCTGGTGGATTGCGTGTTTTAAGGCGCGCTAAAAAGCTGCATGAAACGCTTTTGGAAAAACAAAAGAAAAATTACAATTATCCACTTTGGGCAAATGATTGGCTTTCGGTATATGCTATAGCAGTCAATGAGGAAAATGCAGCAGGTGGTCGTGTTGTTACAGCACCAACAAATGGAGCAGCCGGTGTCGTCCCAGCCGTTTTGCGTTATTATCTTCAGTTTAATGATGATTCAGATCGAGAGGGAATACATAATTTTCTATTAACGGCAGCAGCTATAGGTGGTGTTATTAAACATAATGCCTCTATTTCTGGTGCAGAAGTTGGGTGTCAAGGTGAAGTTGGAACGGCATCTTCAATGGCCGCAGCAGGGTTGACCGCAGCGTTAGGTGGAACACCAGCTCAAATTGAAAATGCGGCAGAAATTGCGCTTGAACATCACTTGGGAATGACATGTGATCCTGTTGCAGGTCTTGTACAAGTGCCTTGTATTGAGCGTAATGCAATGGGAGCTGTTAAGGCGGTAACGGCTTCTTCTCTTGCATTATATGGTAATGGAGATCATTTTGTTTCTCTTGATGCTTGTATAGAAACAATGCGCCAGACTGGTCATGATATGAGTGAACGCTATAAAGAGACAAGTAAAGGTGGTCTTGCAGTCAATGCGATATCTTGTTAAGAGCTGGAACATTTTTCAATCCATAACTGGACTTTTTGGAGAGAGATCGTATTTCCTAATAAAGCTTATGTTTTTTGTTCCTTATAAATCAAAATTCCGCTTTAATGCAGCAGTAGTTTGAAATAAATCTGAGATGATTCAGTGTTTTCTTAACGAATAATAGCTTTTTCATGCAAGCTTGGAGGCGAGAGTGTTCTACATCTGTTTGATTTGTCTCTAAAATAGGAAAAAAGTGTAATTTGGAAAAAATAAGAAAGCGTAAAGTAAAATTAGTGATCAATCTGCCATTATTTTTAGCTGGGTTTTATGGCTTTAAAAAGTTTCCATAGCCATATATCTTTTAAGTAATGGAAGATTATGCCTGAGTATCCAAGGAAAATTTGTTTTAAGTCTGAATAATTATGATGAAGAAAGTAGAATTTTAAAGGTTTTAATTTTTTAAAAGTGAAGTTTTTTTTCTACCTAGTATGGTAAAAAATGCCTTGAAAAAAAACACTAATTTACAATAATTAAGAGATATATTGGAAATATCTTTTTTATTTATAAATTTTGTACCGACAAAAAAATTAAAATAAATAATAACGTATACATTAAGAAATATTTATAAAAATTCTCATGAGAATAGAATGCACACGATAGAACATTATCGTGTTACGCGTTCGTGAGTTCGTTTTAAAAAAATATCTCTCAGGTGCCCCCAAGCTCATTTCGCGATGGCACCTGTGAATGATATAACGGTAAATCCATTGAGCTGTCTCCATCTTTATGCTTAATAAAAAGAAGTACGCTGGCATGGTTACACACTTTGCCAGAACCCCCCTCTGTACAGGGGGACTAAAGCACTTGGCATTTGAAACGGTTCATTATAGGCATTTTTAGTCTTTTTGGTACAGTTTCACGCTACACACTAATCTCGCTCATAACATGCAAGAGACGGTTTTGATTGATTCAACATAAACAGATTTTAAATGAGAGAATCTTACGATATTCGAGATTCTCATCTAACATACAAAATAATTAATTATCTTTATAAATCAGTATCTTGCATATGAATAATATAATGTAAGTTTTCCATGAATGGTATAAAATCTATAGAGTATTAGCATCTTTATTTATAAAGGGAGAAAACCAGCAATATCATCCTTTTTTTCAACGTTCAATATTACAAAAGATCCTAGTACTTGAAATGATTCATAAGGGATACTTTGATTCCTTTTGTAAATGGTTTATATGTCAATTTTGTTCGTGATGAGCAAGCGAGCGATTTTGACTGATTCAATATAAGAAGTAAAATAAGAGTATTTTACGAAAATCTCTTGTTCAATATGCAAAAAATAAATTATAATTATAAATTAAAATCTTATGGGAATCGTTATCATAATATTTAATCTGATAATTTATTTACGTTTTTTCATCGATAGTATTTGTATTTTCCAATTTTCTGTGCCTGTTGACATAAATACAAGTAAGAGAAGTGAGATTGTTTTTTTTTACAGCGTTTATGTTGTATAGGGAGCGTTATTAAGAGGGATTTTCTTTATTGAACTTTTACAATAATCCCACCAAATGATAAGCTTTCATCTAATGAAGCTATTCATTTTTTCCAGAAAGATATCAAGGATAATTTTTTATATTAAATCCAAAAGTGGAAAAATATTGGGTATTTTTATGTCCTTAACAATGTTTTATTGAAAGCTTGGAGATATTGGATAGTTGGAAAAGCTGTCAGAAAATTCAACAATTTAAGAAAAAAGTATGTTTATCAAAAGGTTTTCTAAGGTTGTAGATAATGGTTAATAATAAAATAATTTTTTAGAGAGGGTCTGTAGAATTAAATATTTGTTGCTCCTAAACGGATTTTAATAGGCACATTACCAGTTTGGCTCGCAACGCGTAAATGAATGCGTACAGGAGGCATTATGAGACGACGGTTGCGCATTGTTTGGCAAATGAGAAGGTTAACAAGAGACTGTGTATCTAATGCAGTAGAATTATATTTTAAACCAGTAAGTTTTGCGGCAGCATCGTGAAGAGGACGCAATGAAAGGAGGGATGATTGCTTCAATAAAATTTCTTTTTTATGGAATGAAGCAAAAGCATTATCTGTCATAATACTATCCTTAACGCAGAATTCAAAAATTTTTAGTAGGCTACAGTATAGCAGTTAAAATTTGCTTTCTTTAATGTAGAGCAAGCGTCAAATGCAGCTTTTTTTGATTGAAACCCTGTAAAGCGCGCTCGGTAATAACGCCGCCCATTTTTTTCAAACAGTTGCATGTGTGAAGATGCGTGCTTTAAAGTAGAAAAAGCTATATTTTTTGCTTTTAAAAGTAGAGTTTTTGCTTGTTCTTCACTAGGAAGAGAACCAATTTGGATAGCCCATCCGGCATTTTCGGACAAAGAGACTGTTACAATTTTATGAGTCTCAGCCGGTATAGTTTTTTGAGGATTCGGTATTGGTATAATTACCTTATTGACAGCCGTTATTGCGATATTGGAGTTTTTAGGTTGTTCTGCAAATGCTGTCAACATAGTCGAAATTTCATCGTCAAAATTACTTGAATCAGCTTTAATGGTCGGTATAGGAGTATTGGCCCCAGTGGGTAAGTGATAGCGTACAGAAGCTATTAAACGTTCACCACTTTTCATTTGGCTTGCTTTGGGCAAATATTGATTCAATAAGCTAGCCATATGCTCGTCACGTGCAGTAGATGATTTACCTCCCATAACAACAGCGACAATAGAGCGCCCCTCAAGACGCATCGAAGTTGCTAAATTAGAACCTGACATTTGTGTGTAGCCTGTTTTAATTCCATCGACACCTTTCATTATTTTAACAAGTTTATTGTGGCTGTTAATTTTATGTCCACGGAAATTAAAACTTTTTGTTTTGAACAATTTATATTGTTTGGGAAAATGTTTACGTAAAGCTAATGACAAAGTCGCTATATCTCGTGCTGTAGAATAATTGTGCACATCCGGAAGTCCTGAAGCATTTGCAAAATGTGTATGTTTCATGCCAAGTTTACGAGCTTTTACTGTCATCATTTGAGCGAATTTTTTTTCACTACCTCCAAGATATTCTGCAATGGCAGCAGCAACATCATTTGCGGATCTTGTAATGAGTGCTTTAGCTGCTGATTCTGCAGAAATTGTTTGGCCTGCTTTAAATCCAATTTTTGTCGGTGGACGCATTGCTGCATAATGTGAAACAGGAATTGGTGTATTTGGTGTCACACGACGCATCTGCATAGCTTCAAAGAGTAAGTACAATGTCATCATTTTTGTTAAAGAAGCAGGATAACGTTTCAGTGTTGCATTGGCTTGAAATAAAGTTTTTCCCGTAGTAGCATCTATAACAATAGCCGCATACTTATCAGGATAGGCGCCTTGAGGTGTGGCGGATGCCCAACAGTAAGAAAAAGCTAACATAACAAAAGAAATTGCTATTGTTTTACAGTAGCGCATAATTTTTTGATAATTAATATACACTTGCAGTATCCTATTTCTCCATTTATCCTAAAAAACTTCTATAAAGCTTCCTTTTCTGTAATTTATTGATGCAGTTTAGACGAATGGTATTACTAATTTGTTTACAGAAGTTATTTTATGAGTGAGTGATTGAAGTCTAACCATAGAGGGAAATTTTTTTCTAATACAAACAGGTATTGCAATAGTTATGAAAGAATTTAAAATTAATAAAAATGTGCTGCATGGAAAACGATAATGGGACAGATGCTCATAATAAACTCTATAGCTCATATTATGCATAATGAAAAGGGCAAGAATTGGGATGAAGGTAGGCATGGTGCGGTTATAATGCCTAAGGCTAGAGAAAAACTCGAAAAACCTAAATTATGTCGAGTTTTTTTGCTTAATGATGATTACACACCTATGGATTTTGTTGTTTTCGTTTTGAAGAACTTTTTTAAAAAAAGTTTCGAAGAGGCAACGCGGATAATGTTAAATGTTCATCACAATGGGATAGGAGAATGTGGGACTTACACTTATGAAGTCGCTGAAATGAAAATATTACAAGTGAGGGAATGTGCGCGTCAAAATGAACATCCGTTACAATGTGTAATGGAATGGAAGTGAGGAGCTATGCCATCTTTTACACCTAGTCTTGAAGAGGTTTTGCATCGTGCATTAACAATTGCTACTCAAGCACGGCATGAATATGCAACACTAGAGCATCTTCTACTTGCGCTGTTAGATGATGCCGATGCAAATTCCGTTATTCAGGCTTGCCAAGTAGATGTGGAGGAATTGCGAGAGCGCTTAACCAATTATCTTCGCTCAGAGTTAGATGAACAGATTAGAGCTGATGAGGATACAAAGCCTACAGCTTTTTTCCAGCGTGTTATCCAACGTGCGGTGATTCATGCACAATCAGCTGGAAAAGATGAAGTATCGGGGGCAAATGTTCTTGTTGCAATTTTTTCTGAACGTGAAAGCCATGCAGCATATTTTCTTCAAGAGATGGGAATGACACGCTACGATGCTGTACGTTTTATTTCACAGGGTGTCACGCGTGATGATGGGTTATCCATGTTACTTGAAGGACTTGAAGAGCAATTAGATCAGCAGATTTCGGATAATGGTGAAAGAGGAACAAGTGCTTTAACGAATTATTGTGTTGATCTCAATTGTAAAGCACGTAATGGAAAAATTGATTTATTAATTGGCCGTGAAATAGAAATTTCACGCATGATACAGATTTTATGTCGAAGGTCAAAAAACAATCCGCTTTTGGTTGGTGATCCTGGAGTAGGGAAAACAGCTATAATTGAGGGGTTGGCAAAGCGTATTGTTGATGGGCAAGTGCCTGAAGTTTTATCAAATGCAACAATATTTTCTCTTGATATGGGGGGACTTGTTGCAGGTACACGTTATCGCGGTGATTTTGAAGAACGCTTAAAACAAGTTATTAAAGAGTTTGAGCTGTATCCAGATGCTATTTTATTTATTGATGAAATTCATACCTTAATTGGAGCAGGAGCGACATTAGGGGGAAATATGGATGCAGCAAATCTTTTGAAACCTGTGTTATCTTCTGGAACTATGCGATGTATTGGTTCGACGACTTACAGAGAATATCGCAAATTCTTTGAACAAGATCGTGCTTTAGAGCGTCGTTTTCAGAAGATTGATATTAATGAACCTTCTGTTACAGATGCGATTAAGATTTTGCAGGGGATGAAGCCTTACTTTGAAGATTTTCATCAGATTAAATACACAGATCAGGCGATGAAGGCATCTGTAGAATTATCTTCACGTTATATAATTGACCGTAGGTTACCTGACAAAGCAATTGATATTATTGATGAAAGTGGCGCAGCGCAAAAGCTTTTGCCACAAAAACAACGCAAGAAGAGTATAGGTGTTAAAGAAATTGAAGCGACTGTTGCTACAATTGCAAGAATTCCATCAAAAACAGTTTCCCGGAATGATCAGAAGATACTGAGTAAGCTTGAAAGAGAACTCAAACATGTTGTTTATGGTCAAGATCAGGCAATTTCCGTCTTAGTTTCATCCATAAAATTGGCGCGAGCAGGTTTACGCGAACCGGATAAACCAATAGGAAGTTATTTATTTTCAGGACCAACAGGTGTAGGAAAAACTGAAGTTGCAAAACAGCTTGCATCATCTTTAGGCATTGAATTATTGCGTTTTGATATGTCAGAATATATGGAACGGCATACGGTAGCACGTTTAATCGGAGCACCTCCAGGTTATATAGGGTTTGATCAAGGAGGTCTCCTTACAGATGCCGTTGATCAGAAACCTCACGCAGTTCTATTGCTAGATGAGATTGAGAAAGCGCATCCAGAGTTATTTAATATTTTATTGCAGGTAATGGATTATGGTAGATTAACAGACCATAATGGTAAGAAAATTGATTTCCGCAATGTTATTTTGATTATGACAACCAATGCTGGTGCTTCAGATATGGCAAAATCAGCTATTGGATTTGGGAAAGTACATCGTGATGGTGAGGATATAGAAGCAATCAATCGGTTATTTACACCAGAATTTCGTAATCGGTTAGATGCAATTATTCCGTTTGCACCTTTATCTCATTTAATCATCAATCAGATAGTGCAAAAATTTATTTTTCAGCTTGAAGCACAATTAGCTGATCGGGGAATTTGTTTTGAATTAAGCCCTTCTGCAACTTTATGGCTTTCTAATAAAGGATATGATTCTCAGATGGGAGCACGCCCATTAGGGCGTGTTATACAAGAATATATTAAAAAGCCATTAGCTGATGAAATTTTATTTGGAAAGTTACGCAATGGTGGTACCGTTCGCGTATTGACACAAAAATCAAATGGTAAAAAAGAAAGCTTACAGTTAGAAATTTCATCTTCCGATATATCTGTAAGTTCAAAGAAAAGTAAAATGGAAAACTTTACAAAAAAACGTGTAGGAAAAAAAAGCACAACAACTTAAGAGTGTGTTATAAAGCTGCACGAATTTTTTTTGCATTCTCTTCAAGTATTTCTGGAGGCGTTACCATATCATTATGAGGGGTAAGCTCTATTCCCTCCATACGTGGTATAATATGAAAATGAAGGTGATAGACGGTTTGTTGACTAGCTGCTTCATTAAATTGCATGACAGTTATGCCATCTGCTTGAAAGGCTTTTTTGACAGCATTTGCAATTTTTTGAACAGCTTTAATAACAGGAAATAATGTTTCAGGATCTGCATCAAGTAAGTTTCTAGAGCCTTTTTTAGGAATGACCAGCGTATGACCTGGTGCCTGTGGCATGATATCCATAAATCCAATAACATCATCATCTTCGTAGACCCGAACAGAAGGGATTTCATTGCGAATCAATTTAGCAAAAATATTGTTATTGTCATAAGCTTGTTTCATACAAATATTTCCTTTTATCGTAAGTTTAAGATTCTAATTTAAAAACGAAAAAATGCAAGGTTTATCAGAGTGTAAGACAAAGAAGTATTTTGACTTCAGTTATATTTAGGATAATGCACTGTCTTAATGAAGGTTTAGATTTCTATGATGGCTTCAACTTCTACAGGAACATCCATAGGAAGAGAGGCAACACCAATAGCAGAACGGGCGTGTTTTCCAATTTCACCAAGGATATTGACGAATAAATTAGAAGCTCCATTGGCAACAAAAGGAATATCGGTAAAATGAGAATCTACAGCCACAAAAACAGTAATTTTGACCACACGTTTTATTTTATTTAAGTCACCCAGAGTTGCCTTGAGTTGCGCGAGAATATTGAGAGCGCAAGCTTCAGATGCTTTTTGGGCTTGTTCGGTATTCACAGTTGCACCAACTTTACCGATGGCTATTGGTTTTCCATTAATAAGAGGGAGTTGTCCAGAAATAAAGAGTTGATTGCCACTTTGTGAAGTGGTGATGTAATTGGCAAGGGGGGAGATTACTTCAGGAAGAGTGATTCCGAATTTTTCTAAGTTTTTTTCAATCATATTGGTCATAATTTTAACTCCATAGCTGCTCTATAATATATTCATTGCATAATCTATTTTTTGATTTAAGAAAATGTGTGGTTAATTGAGAAATTAACCTTTTTTGCCTTATTGTATGATGTTATGCAACGGGGATAAAGTTCGGAAGTTGGGAATGATTAGATCATTATTTATAATAATTTTATATATTGTTTTTTTATGTACTGCGAGAGCTGAAGAGCGCATTTTTATTGTGCCTCATCGAGCAATTTATGATTTTCATCTCGATAGTGTTTCTCATGAAATGACAATTTCTGCGATGTCAGGACGAATGGTTTACGAGCTTACTGGTTCGGCATGCCAAGGCTATAGCACACGTTTTCGTTTCATTAGCCGTGTTCACATTGAAGATATGCCAGTACGTTTGACGGATCAACAGACGACGAGTTATGAAACAGGAGACAGCCGTACATTTCGTTTTAATATTACAGATCAAGAGGGAGAAGAGGTTGTGCATCGTGCCGAGGGGGTTGCGGAGCGTACGCAAGATGGTATCACAGTTACCTTAAAAAAGCCAAAGGAAAAAGAGTATAAGCTTGCAATGGCTGAATTTCCAATGATGCAACTAAAAAATATTATCCGCCATGCAAAAGCAGGAGATCATTTTTACAATGTTACTGTATTTGATGGGACAAATAAAGCAGATAAAGTTATAAAAGAAAGTATCGTCATAGGGGAAAAGAAGACGCTTTTATCTGATAGCGAAACGGAAAAAGTAAGAAAATTGGATGAAGAAGAATATTGGCCTGTTACAATTTCTTATTTTGATGATGGAGAAAATAAAGATGGTTTGCCGGTTTATCGTAGCAGTTTTCTCTTACATGAGAATGGTGTCATGCGTGATCTTCATATAGATTATGGAACTTTTTCAGTGCGTGCAAAATTGAACAGTCTCGAATTCTTGGAACTTGGAAAAGATCTTAATCAATGCGAAAATGCAAATATTAAATGATTAAAGAAAATAACTTGAAAAAGAATCAAATATTAGTATGTTTGCGCTATTCCACACGCGGAGTCTGGGTGTTTGCAAATGATCTGTGAGAAACTTCTAGCAAGCATCCGCCGGTAGCAGGTCTTCCTGCTTTTTCCGCGGAGGTTGAACCGGAAAGGATAAGATTTATGGCACTACCCGATTTTACTATGCACCAGCTTTTAGAAGCCGGTGTGCATTTTGGTCACCAGACTCATCGCTGGAATCCCAAAATGACTCCCTATATTTATGGCCAGCGTAATAATATCCATATTATTGACCTTGCTCAGACCGTTCCACTTTTACACCAAGCACTTAAACTTGTTTCAGATACTGTAGCGCGTGGTGGTCGTATTCTCTTTGTTGGTACGAAACGGCAAGCATCTGACATTATCGCAGATGCGGCGAATCGTTCCGCTCAGTATTACGTTAATGCACGTTGGCTTGGCGGCATGCTCACAAACTGGAAAACGATTTCCAATTCGATCCATCGTTTGCGGAAGCTTGACAAAATTCTTGCTGCTGAAGCGCAAGGCTTTACTAAAAAGGAACGTTTAAATCTTGAACGTGATCGTGAAAAGCTTAATCGTGCGCTTGGTGGTATTAAAGATATGGGTTCTGTTCCAGATCTTATCTTTGTTATCGATACGAATAAAGAAAATATTGCACTCCAAGAAGCAAAGCGTTTAGGTATTCCAGTGATTGCTATTATTGATACCAATTGTGATCCCGATGACGTAACACATCCAATACCAGGTAATGACGATGCTTCACGTGCAATTTCTCTTTATTGCGATCTTTTTGCCCGTGCTGCTCTTGATGGTATTGCACGCCAGCAAGGAGCAATGGGTATCGATTTAGGAGCTCAAGTTGATGCACCTGTGGAGCCTATTTTGGAAGAAAATGCAGTTTCAGAAGTTTCTGAATAATATAAAATGCCTAATTAAGGTACTTTTATTGTCTAAAGAAGAAGTTATAGGCGTGCAGAGGGATTTTGCACGCTTTCACTGTTATAAAATAAAGAGGCAAATATGAGCATTACTGCTGCACAAGTAAAAGAACTTCGAGAACTATCTGGCGCTGGTATGATGGACTGTAAAGCCGCCCTAGCAGAGACCAATGGTGATATGGAAGCTGCTGTTGATTGGCTTCGTAAAAAAGGAATAGCTAAAGCAGATAAAAAGGCTGGTCGTACAGCAGCTGAGGGATTAATCGGAGTCGTATCAAAAGATTCACATGCAGTTTTGGTTGAGATTAATTCTGAAACAGATTTTGTTGCGCGCAATGATGGATTCCAAGACATCGTGCGTAAAGTAGCAACTGCTGCCTTAGATACGCTAGGGGATGTTGAATCTGTTTCTGTTTCTCTTTATCCAGGTTCTGAGAAGACTGTAGAGCTTACGATTAAAGATGCAATTGGTACAATTGGCGAAAATATGACATTTCGTCGTTCCGCTAAATTGTCTGTTGAGAATGGTGTTGTTGCGACTTATATACACAATAGTGTGGCTGATGGGCTTGGAAAACTTGGTGTTTTGGTTGCGATTGAAACAACAGGAAATAAAGAGGCTGCTCTTGCTTTTGGTCGGCAGGTCGCGATGCATATTGCGGCAACCAATCCATTAGCACTTACAGCACAAGATGTTGATGCTGCTGCTGTTGAGCGAGAAAAAGAAATTTTTTCAGATCAAGCACGTCAGTCTGGAAAACCTGAAAATATCATTGAAAAAATGGTAGAAGGACGTATGCGTAAGTTTTTTGAAGAGGTTGTTTTGCTTTCTCAAGCTTTTGTTATGAATCCTGATATAACTGTTGAGGCCGCTTTAAAGGATGCTGAGAAATCAATTGGTGCTCCAGCAAAAATTACAGGCTTTATTCGTTTTGCATTAGGTGAAGGTGTGGAAAAAGAGGAGTCTGATTTTGCTGCAGAGGTTGCTGCTGCTGTAAAAGGCTAGTTATTGCAAACTCTTGAACAGAGATTTAAAGTCATATCGTTGGTTGTAGAATCTCTGAGGGGAACAATGTAATTGTTGAGAGGGCGTCACGTGAAAAAAGTGGTGCCCTTCGTGGTGTCAAAAGCGAAAATAAATGTGCTTTTGGGGAGATTATGAATGGCATTAGCACTTCCGTATAAACGTATTCTTTTAAAGGCTTCTGGTGAAGCTCTTATGGGAGGGCAGAATTTTGGCATTGATGTTTCTGTTGTAGACCGTATTGCCGCTGATATTGCAGAAGTGCGCACAATGGGGATAGAAGTTGCGGTTGTTATCGGTGGGGGAAATATTTTTCGTGGCGTTGCTGTTGCTTCGCATGGTGGGGACCGAGTGACAGGTGATCATATGGGAATGCTTGCAACTGCTATTAACTCTTTAGCATTGCGAACATCTTTGACAAAATTAGGGGTTGAAACTGTTGTACTCTCTGCGATTGCTATGCCACAAATTTGTGAAAGCTTCTCGCAACGTAAAGCAATAGCTTATATGAATCAGGGAAAAGTTGTTATTTTTGCAGGTGGTACAGGAAATCCATTTTTTACCACTGATTCTGCTGCTACTTTACGTGCAGCAGAAATTGGTGCGGATGTCCTTCTTAAAGGAACACAAGTTGATGGTATTTATTCAGCAGATCCAAAAATAGACCCTACGGCTAAGCGTTTTGACCAATTAACACATGTTGAAGTTTTGCAATGGGGATTATCTGTTATGGATTCAACGGCGGTCACTTTAGCACGTGAGAACAATGTACCGATTATTGTGTATTCCATTCATGAAAAAGGCGGTTTGGCTAAGGTCTTGAATGGAACAGGACGCTTTACAATAGTATCGGAATAAGGGTAAGCTTCAAAGGACAATTGAAGGAGACAGAAATATGAATGTTACATCAATTATGGATGATCTGAAACGTCGCATGGATGGTGCCATTACGGCTTTTAAACATGAATTAGGTGGTTTGCGGACTGGACGTGCATCGGCCAGTTTATTAGAACCGTTGACCGTTGAATCTTATGGTTCTGTTGTGCATATAAATCAGGTTGCTAATATTTCTGTTCCCGAACCTCGGATGCTTTCTGTTTCTGTATGGGATAAAACGATGGTCGGAGCTGTAGAGCGCGCTATTCGCGATTCTGGTCTTGGTTTAAATCCCATAACTGATGGTACGAATCTACGTATTCCTTTGCCTGAATTGAATGAAGAGCGCCGTAAAGAACTTGTAAAAATTGCGCATCACTATGCAGAGCAAGCGCGTGTTGCTACACGTCATGTTCGTCGGGATGGTCTGGACAATTTGAAAAAGTTAGAAAAAGATGGTGAAATTGGACAAGATGAAGCCCATAGTTTGTCTGAAAAAGTTCAAAAACTCACGGATGAAACTATTGCTGATATTGATAAAATTTTAGCCGTAAAAGAATCTGAAATTATGCACGTTTAAGACGATTTTGTCACTAGAAAAAGGATATTTACTCCCAGCCTGTAAATTGTTTCTAGGGATAATTGTGGGGAGTGGTGTGCTCTGTGGTAGCAAGGTGTGATGCAGGAAGGTGTTCTATCATTTTGATATGGGAGAGACTGATTTGAAAGGGCAGATGTTTTAATTTTTTAGTCTGCGTGATAAATCATGCCCTTTGCTGGGAGACACTATTTAACAGCATGGTGCGGGTTTTTAGTTGAGCACGTCTTTGTTAAAATGCATAATGAAAGCATTATTAGAAATTATTCAAATATTCTAAGATGAAGGTTGAGGAAAGAATATAATGCAAAAAAACAAGTCTAACCTTTCTCTTATTTCTCATTATAAAACATGTGAGTATAATTGATCAAGCAGATGTTATGTGGCGTAATTCATTTTTTAATGACGAATAGTTGATAGAAAAGTGTTTTTATACGAAACCTATATTAGTTAATTTGTATGGGGCAGAGGTAACTGCTTTTTCATTTTATATTGAGAAAATATTAAAAAAATATTTTATAATTTTGACGGAGATTTTTGAAGCTGTTTTCATTGATTATTAGTTTCATAAGCGCTATCTTAGTAGACTGAATTATTTATGATAAATTATAAGAGAAATTATACAGGTATGAGATAAAAATACTGCGTAGGGGAGTTTTTCTTGCGTTAATTTTAGAGCTTGTATTTTCTATTTTTATTGTTTGGATGTTGTTTTGTCTAATTTGGTTTATCGTATTCTGACAGCTTTTGTTTTTGGCATTATTGCGTTGTATCTAACATGGTTGGGAGGAAACTTCTTTTTTTTATTTGTATGGTGTATTGGCGGTTTTGTTCTTTATGAGTGGATGAGTATTACTAAAGAGAAATGGTGTATTTTACAAAAAATATTAGCAAGTATCTTTTATTTAATCTTTGGCTTTTTTTTAGTATTGAGTGTATCTGCTTCATTGATTTTTTGTGTTTTAATCGTTTTAGCTACAGTGTTAGCTATTATATCTATAAAAAAGAGTGGTTGGGTTTTTTGTGGTTTTTTATATGCATCTTTTCCTGTTGTTGCTTTATGCTTTCTACGGGATCATGAAATGTTGGGGTTCCAAGTTGTTATTTTCTTATTTACGATAGTGTGGGGAACAGATATTGGTGGTTATTTTATCGGACGTGCATTAGGGGGCCCTAAATTAGCACCACAATTTTCTCCTAATAAAACATGGTCAGGAGCACTTGGTGGTACATTTGTCGGAGTTTTCGGTGGTATATGGGTTGCTTTTGGATTTTTTGATATAAATTTAGCCAGTTTTTTTGTGCCACTCCTTACACTTGTTTTGTCAATTGTTTCACAATTGAGTGATTTAGGGCAATCATGGCTCAAAAGACGGTTTTCTGTTAAAGATTCTAGTTCTTTATTGCCTGGACATGGTGGTTTTATGGATCGTATAGATGGATTGGTAGGGGCAGCTTTTCTTCTTTATTTAATTGGTTCATTTATGTCTGATATGGATGCGCCTTTTAATCTTTTTAGTATGATCTAATTGGGAGAAGATAGTTTGGAACTTTTAAATCATATCGTCACTATGGGTGATTTTCTTTTAAGAAGTTTGAGTATTCTTTTCATCATTATGATTATCATTTTTGTGCACGAATTTGGGCACTATCTCATTGGTCGGTGGTGTGGTATTAAGGCGTTAATTTTTTCGCTTGGATTTGGACCAGAAATAGCGAGTTATACAGATAAGCATGGCACGAAGTGGCGTTTAGCACTTATCCCCTTAGGAGGTTATGTAAAATTTGTTGGGGATGAGGAAAAAATCGATACGGAATCATCCCAATCATCTCTGATTGTCGATGGTTCATTTGCTAGTGCGCATGCTTGGAAAAAAGCAGCAACTGTTTTTGCCGGTCCTTTCTTCAATGCCCTTTTTACTGTTGTTATTCTAACATTTTTTTTCTTTATCTATGGTCGTGTAGCCATTGAGCCCGTTGTTGGTTCTTTGGTAAAAGATAGCCCTGCTCTTCAATCCGGTTTGGAATTAGGTGATCGTTTTGTTGAAATGGATGGACGACGGGTTGAAAGCTTTGAAGATTTGATGAATTATGTAGCTTTTCACGGAAGAGAACCCATAGAGTTTAAAATAGAACGCATGGGGCGAGTCTTTACAACGATGATTACCCCGAAAGTCGTTGAGCGAGATGATGGATTTGGTAATCGAACACGAAGTGCTATGATAGGTGTAGGTGTTCCTGTTGATTTAAATAATCCTGCACGTTTAGATCCAACTTATATAAAACATATTCGCTATGGTTTTGTAACAGCTGTAAGAAAAGCGTCAGACCGTACTGTGTTTATCGCCACTCAAACCGTTCTTTTTATGAGTCGTTTAATAGGAGGCAAAGAGGATCGTTGTCGGCTAAGTGGACCTTCTAAAACCGTTAAAATTGCTTGGAAAGTGAGCGAGACAGGTTTTATCTCTTTGTTGAATTTGGCAGCTTTTCTTTCAATAAGTGTTGGGCTTATTAACCTTTTTCCGATTCTACCGCTTGACGGTGGGCATCTTTTATTGCATGTCATTGAGGTCATTACTGGGAGGAAAATATCTGCTAAAATTCAGGGAATCGTTTTTCGTTTAGGTTTTTCCATTCTTCTCCTTTTTATGATCTTTGTCTTTTTTAATGATTATTTTTGTTGGTTTAGCTAATTAAATTATGGAAAACGCTTTATAAATTAAGTAATAATAGCAAAAACAAATTGAAGGTTGTTTACCATGTCTACAAAATGTTGTGGCGTTGTACATTATAATGAGTAATTAAGGAATGAAAAGTCTCGCTGTAAAAAGGTTGTTATGGCAGTTAGCTTTTAAGGCATCATGTCCAAGGAACGAGAGTAAGGTAAAAAAGCCAATGACTACGAATTCAAAGTTTTTAAATGCAGCATCTGTATTGGTGTTAAAGATGGGGATGTTTGCCCCAGCAACGGTTTTTATGTCAATTGCTGCGGTCGGAGAAATACAAGCGTCTGTAGTCCGCTCTATTGAGGTTCGTGGGAATAAGTTTGTAAGTTCTCAGGCGATTCGAGACAATATGGGGATTAAGGTTGGGCAAGGTGTTTCCAGTGGTGATGTTGATAGTGCTGTGAAGAACCTTTTCGAATTGGGTTTATTTTATGATGTTAAAATAAATCCGGTGGGTGATAAATTGGTTGTATTCGTAAAAGAATATGAGGTTGTCAATCAAATATTGTTTCAAGGAAATAAATCTTTTAAAGACCCAGATCTTAAGCGGTTTATTTCTTTAAAACCGAATGAGCCTTTTAATTCTGCTAAGCTTTCTGCTGATATAAATACAATTCGTGAGGCTTATAAAACTCTTGGTCGTAATAATATCACTGTTAACGTTCAAACGATTAACCTTGGAAAAGGGCGGGTTAATGTGGTATTTAATGTCGTTGAAGGGAAAAAAACAAAGATTGGTGATATCACTTTTAAGGGAAATAATGTCTTTGGAAGTCGTCGTTTGCGTGATGTGATTTCAACAAAAACTTCAGGAATTTTTTCGAAGTTGTTGGGAGGTGATGTTTACAGTGAAGAGCGCCTCGCTGTTGATGAAGAAGCTTTACGTCGCTTTTATTATAACCGTGGTTATGCAGATTTTCGTGTAGTCTCTTCTAAAGCAACTTTTGATGCAGCAAGCAATACGTATAAAATTTCTTTCGTTCTTGATGAGGGTGCGCTCTATAAAATTAGCGATATTCAGGTTGAAAGTGATGTTGATGGAATTGACGTTCAATCTGTGAAAAGGATGCTTAAAACCCAGCCAGGTAATGTTTATAGTGCAGAAGATATTGAACAGTCTGTTGCAACTATTAATAACAAAGTTGCTGATTCGGGATATGCTTTTGCTAAAGTTGAACCGCGGGGAAATCGTAATTTAGCAAATCATACAATTTCAATTTTATATAATATTGAACGGGGTACACGTGCTTATATTCAACGTATTGATATACGTGGCAATGAGAAAACGCGTGATTACGTCATTCGCCGTGAGATTGATTTAAACGAAGGAGATGCTTACAATCAAACTTTATTACAGCGGGCAAAACGTCGTCTAGAAAGTTTAGGTTTCTTCAAAGCCGTTAATATTTCAATGGTTCCTACAGATCAATCTGACCAAGTTGTTTTGGTAATAGATGTCGTTGAAGCTTCAACAGGAGATCTTTCTCTTTCTGGAGGGTATACAACAGGGGGAACAAGTCCTGGTATGTCACTTGAAGTTTCTGTTACTGAACGTAATCTTGGGGGACGTGGTCAATATGTTCGTTTAGGATTAGGTGCGGGGCAAGAAAAATCTCGTAATTATAATTTATCATTTGTTGATCCTTATTTCTTAGGGTATCGTTTATCTGCTGGTGTTGATGTTTTTCGTAGTACTTATCGTGCTGATAAAGCCTATGATGTACGGCAGACAGGTGGATCGCTGCGGTTTTCGTTACCTATTAATAATCAATTATCTGCTAATGTAGCTTATTCTTATGTGCAGGAAGAATATGATTTTGGCGGAGAGTATGATTTTGACAAAGAGAGTGACATAATAGAATTATATGGGAAATATTCTGGTGCGATTGTTCAAGCTGCAAAACACAGCCCTTGGAAACGTTCATCAATTAGTTATGGTTTCACCTATAATACGATTGATGATATGAGATCCCCCCATGATGGGTGGTACGTGCATCTGCTTCAGGAATATGCAGGGCTTGGTGGGAGTGCAAAGTTCTTGAAGACCACGGGTAAGGCGATGATGTACAAGACTCTTTCTGACCAGAAGGATATCGTTGGTTTGCTTTCCTTTGGGGGTGGTTATATCCACGGAATGGGCCGAGATGGTGTTCGTATTTTCGATATGTTTAAAGTAAATTCTGATATGATTCGAGGGTTCAAATATAATGGAATAGGTCCGCGTCAGGTTTCCAGTAAGGGTGAGGTTTATTTCTTGGGGGGAACGACATATATGAATGCGACTGCTGAAGTACAGTTCCCTATCCCTGTCGTGCCTGAAGGATTTGGGTTGCGCGGTGCTTTATTTGCGGATATTGCCACGCTTTATGGCAATAATTATAAAGCCGTTTTTAAGGGTGAACCGTCTGTTACCAATACCAAAAGTGCTTGGCGTTCATCTGCAGGTGTGAGTTTGATGTGGGATTCTCCGTTTGGTCCTTTGCGTTTTGATTATGCTTGGCCAATAACGAAGCAGGAAGGTGATCGTTTGCAACAATTGAACTTTGGTATTTCTACGAAGTTCTGATTTGAGCGATTTTAAGAAGGAAAAACTTGAAGAGAATAGCTTAAGCTGGGAGAGAAAGTGTTTTGATGGCGGATACATTTTTTTTTACGCCGTCCCGACGATTGACAGTTGCAAATGCTGCTGAGTTGACGGGTGCAAAGCTTCTTAATCCAGAGTTTTCTCATAAAGTTATCAATACTCTTTCTTCACTTGAGAGTGCTGTGGAAGGTTCGCTTGTTTTTGTAGAGCATCGGAAGTTTTCTGATGCTTTACTGGACAGTTCTGCTGTTGCTGTTTTGTGTACGAATGAGATTGTTTTTAAAGTTCCCGAAACTATGGCAATTTTGGTGACATCCACACCACAGCGTGACTTTGCTCAGATTGGTCGTATTTTGTTTCCAGATTCTGTCAAGCCAATGCCTTGGTTGGGGCAGAAGGGGATTTCATCGCATGCGCATATTCATCCAACGGCTAAGTTGGCACATGATGTGTGTATTGAAGCGGGAGCTGTTATTGGTAAAAATGTTGAGATTGGTGCAGGAACTCTTATTTCATCCACAGCTGTTATCGGTGAAAATTGCCGTATTGGATGTGACTGCTATATTGCTCCTAAGGTAACAGTTCAGTGTTCTATAATAGGTGATAAGGTTCAGCTTTATCCTGGTGTTTGCATTGGGCAAGATGGTTTTGGTTATGTTGGGGGCGTTTCTGGAATCGAGAAAATTCCACAGCTTGGTCGCGTTATTATTGAGGATGGTGTAGAAGTTGGTGCGAACACGACAATTGATCGTGGAACATTTCAAGATACTGTTATTGGTGAAGGAAGCAAGATTGATAATCTTGTACAAATTGCCCACAATGTCAAAATTGGACGCTATTGTCTTATTGCCGCTCAATGTGGCATTGCGGGAAGTACATCTATAGGGGATATGTCTCAGCTTGGCGGAAGTGTGGGAGTAGCGGATCACATCATAATAGGTAAATCTGTTCAGATTGCTGCTCGTAGTGGTGTTATGAATGACATTCCGGATGGCGAAAAATGGGGAGGTAGTCCAGCGCGACCATTTAAACAATGGTTTCGTGAAGTAGCGGCATTGCGCAGTATGGGAAAAGTTAAAAAGGAGAAACGCTGATATGATCAGCAGTGAAAAAACTAAAAACTTAGAGGCTGTCGATATTGAAAAACTATTATCAATATTACCGCACCGTTATCCATTTTTATTAATTGATCGTATCGTTGATATTGATGGTGAACAAGAAGCGATTGGTATTAAAAATATAACGATTAACGAGCCACATTTTATGGGACATTTTCCCTCAAAGCCTGTTATGCCTGGAGTTTTGATTTTAGAAGCTATGGCACAAACGGCAGGAGCAATAGCACTTTTAAATTTAGGCAATAAGCAAACAAATTTAGTTTACCTTATGACGGTTGATAATGCGAAATTTCGTAAGCCGGTTATGCCTGGTGATCAGCTCAAGATTCATGTTCAGCTTTTGAAAAAAAGATCTGGTATGAGACGTTTTTCATGTGTTGCAAAAGTAGAAGATGTCCGCGTCGCTGAAGCAGAAATTGCTGCGATGATTGTTGAAAAAGAATAAACGATATTTGATGGGGATTTAAAAATGTCCGGTACGAAAATCCATCCAACTGCTCTTGTGGAGAAGGGAGCGCAGCTTGGTGAGAATGTACGCGTTGGACCATTTTGCCATATTAGTTCAGAGGCTGTTATTGGTGATGAATGTAGTTTGACAAGTCATGTTGTAATAATGGGAAAGACAACGTTAGGAGCCAAGAGTAAAGTATTTTCTCATGCCGTTTTGGGGGCAGATCCGCAAAATAATAAACATAAAGGAGGGGCTACAACTCTTTTTATTGGTAAGAATTGTACGATTCGTGAAGGTGTAACAATGCATAGGGGGTCCGATTCGAGTGTAGGAATGACAGTTGTTGGTGATAATTGCCAATTTTTTTGTTATGCGCATATCGCTCACGATTGTTATGTAGGCAATCATGTAACATTTGCCAATAACGCAATGATTGCTGGTCATGTTACTATTGGTGATTATGTGATTATTGGTGGTGGTGCTGCTGTTCATCAATTTGTTCGTGTTGGACATCATGCATTTATCGGCGGCGTATCTGCACTGGTTGGTGATCTGATACCTTATGGAACAGCTGTTGGTGTGCAGGCAAAACTTGCTGGACTCAATATTATTGGCATGAAGCGTGCAGGACTTGAGCGTCAAGATATTCATGCACTCCGTCATGCGGTTGCTATGCTTTTTGATCATAGCAAACCATTTAAAGAGCGTGTCAGTGATGTTGCTTCTTTCTATTCTTCTTCTCAGTCTGTTTCTGAAGTTGTTAATTTTATTAAAGAAGAAGGAAAGCGTTTTTATTGCACACCAAAATTTGAAGGTGTTAGAATAAAAGAACATAAGGATTAAAAATGCCTATTTGGGGAGCCAGAAGTTTTCTTTCCGGCCGTACTGCTATTATAGCAGGAAATGGTGTTCTACCGATTACTGTTGCGCAGACTCTTGAGAAGAATGGAGAAAATCCTTTTCTTGTGCTTTTGCATGGTGAGGCAGATTCTGTTCTTTATCGCTATGAGCATTGCGAGCTATCAATTGTAGAGTTAGCACGACTCGTTAAAATTTTAAAAGAGGCTGGTGTATATAATGTTGTTTTGGCAGGTGGTGTGAAAAAGCGTCCACTTCTTAAACAATTGCGACTGGACTGGACAACATTTTTAGCTCTTCCTAAGTTAATCGGAGCTTTGAAGAGGGGAGATGATGCGTTATTAAAAGCTTTTATACGGGTTATTGAAGCACACGGTTTTTGTGTTATTGGTGCTCACGAAATAGTCCCAGATCTTTTAGCTCCCATAGAATTTAATTTAACAGTACGGCGCGCTACTCCAAAAGAGAAAAAAGATATTTTTTTAGCAGTAGAAGCAGCAAAGCTTTTAGGTCAATTAGATATCGGGCAAGCCGTTGTCGTTGTCCAAGGAAGGGTGGTTGCTCTAGAGGGCGCTGAGGGAACTGATAATATGTTGTGGCGTATTTGTGAAATGCGAGAAAGAGGGCAAATTCCCCTTAAAGGTGGCATTCTTGTAAAATGCGCAAAACCACAACAGGATAATCGCGTTGATTTGCCATCAATTGGGCCCGCGACAATAATGAATATTGCAAAGAGTGGTTTATCTGGTGTTGCGGTGGAGGCAAATAGAAGTCTAATATTATCAGTGAAAACAACAATAGAAAAAGCCAACAAATATTCTTTATTTATAGAGACATTTGAAAAGTTTGGTCATGAATAATTGTTTCTTAAAGATTGCAGTGGTTTCAGGTGAGGAATCTGGTGATTTACTTGGGGCCGATCTAATTTCTTGTTTATCACAACAGATAGGATGCAATATTCATTTGATTGGTGTTGGGGGGAGCCATTTAAAGGCATTAGGCTTAAAAAGCTTTTTTGATTCCCATGATATTGCTTTAATAGGTTTAAAGGAGGTGTTGAAAAAACTACCATTGTTGTTGCTACATATTCGCAATTTATCCAAATTTATTGCACAAGAACAACCTGATTGTTTAATTATTATTGATAGTCCTGATTTCACGCATCGTATTGCAAAAAAGGTACGTGCTTTAGCGCCTTCTATTCCTATCATTAAATATATTGCACCAACCGTTTGGGCATGGAGGCCAGAGCGTGCAAAAGCTATGTGTGGATTTGTTGATCATGTTTTAGCGGTTTTTCCTTTTGAAGAAAAGATTATGCAAGATTTGGGAGGCCCTGCCACGACTTATGTTGGACATCGTCTTTTGACATATCCTCCCCTTTTGAGAGTTCAGTCAGAAAAAAAAAGCCAATTAGAACAAAGAAATTTGATCGATACACAAACATTATCGCCTACATTAGTTATTTTGCCAGGATCACGCAATTCAGAAATTCGTTCCTTAATGCCTATTTTTCGAGAAACAGTAGAGATTCTTGTACAACGTATTCCTCATTTACGTATTATTTTACCAACCTTACCTCATTTGGTAGATAGAATCCGGGACTTTGTGCAGGGCTGGAAAAGCAAGATAGAAATTGTAGTTGGTGAAGATGAAAAATGGCGTGCTTTTGCACAAGCAAATGTTGCTCTTGCTGCACATGGAACTGTTTCACTTGAATTAGCCTTAGCAAAAGTTCCTATGGTTCTTTGCTATAAACTTGATTTCTTTTCTAAATTATTTATTTTTCCTAAAATGATGTTATGGAGTGCTGCTCTTCCAAATATTATTGCTGATAAGCCTATTGTTTCGGAATATTTGAATGAATTAATCCGTCCTGGCATGTTAGCAAGACAGGTAGAACAACTTTTGGCTAATCCTTTATTGCGACAGGCACAACTTGATTCCTTTGAGATGGTAGAACAGAAAATGAAAACTGAAGTACCATCGGGGGTTGTTGGCGCACAAACAATTATCACTCTTTTAAAAAGCAGGAATAAAATTGTATAAATAAAGCAATATTTTAATGATTAATATTTAATTTTAGCAAGAAAATTACAAGCACGTTGGCTTTTAGGATTGGTAAAAAATTCTTCAGAGGCTGCATCTTCAACAATTTTTCCATTTTCTAGAAAGAGTATTCTTTCTGAGACTTTACGTGCGAAGCCCATTTCATGGGTAACACAAAGCATTGTGATCCCTGTATCGGCTAATCGAGCCATCACTTCCAAAACTTCTCCCACACTTTCTGGATCAAGAGCAGAGGTTGGTTCATCAAAAAGCATGACTTCGGGTTCCATACAAAGTGCACGGGCAATCGCAACACGTTGTTGTTGCCCACCAGAAAGTTGTAAAGGATATTTTTCACAGTGTTTTTCAATACCAACATGCGTTAAGTAACGAATTGCCCGTTCTTGTGCTTGTTGTTTGGAAAGCCCTTGAACGGTCATAGGTGCTAAAATACAATTTTGTATAACGCTCATGTGGGGAAATAAATTAAAGTTCTGAAAGACCATTCCTATCTTACGAAGAACATTTTTTTGCTGTTGTATAGGTGCAGTATGGATATCAACGTTATGGATACAGATTGAACCTTTTTGTGCTTGTTCTAATTGATTAATACAACGAATTAACGTTGATTTTCCTGATCCGGATGGTCCACAAATAACGATATGTTCACCAGCTTGAACATTAAAGTTGATATCATGTAGGACCTGAAAGTTTCCATACCATTTATTTAGATTTTGGATAGAGATCACAGGGTTTTTACTGGGAGAGATCGATTTATTATTTTTCAAATTCATCTTATTTTATTCTTTCATTGATGAAGAACTTGATTAATTCAACATTTTGATTTGATACTGTTTTTTATGATCATTTTATTTACCGTAAATATCGAGTGAGGCGCTGCTCGATAAAAACAATAAAACGATGAATGAGTTCAACGATAAAGAGATAGATAAGAGCAGCCCAAACGTAAACTTGAAAATCGAAAGTCCGTGAATAAGCGAGTTTAGCAACCCCCATTAAATCATAAACAGTAATAAGTGAGGCAACAGCACTGGATTTAATCATTAAAATCAACTCATTTCCTAAGGGGCGTAATGCTACAATCATTGCTTGTGGAAGAATAACTCTAAAAAATGTGACAGAGTTGCTTAAACCTAAAGCTTTTGATGCTTCGCGTTGTCCAGTTGTTACGGATAGAAAACTTCCTTTAAAGATCTCAGATTGATAGGCAGCAGAATTGAGTGTAAAAATAAAAAGACAACAATACCACGCGTTTTGAAAAAACCACCATAGCCCCACTTGTTGCCAAAAACTGTTCATTGAACCAAGCCCATAATAAAAAAGAAAGAGTTGAGCTAATAAAGGAGAGCCACGGAAAAAATAGACATAAGCATTTGCAAAATATTGTAAAAATGTATTCTCTGATAGACGTGCAAAAGCGATAATCATACCAAGAAAAAGGCCTAGAGAACAAGAAATAGAAACAAGTTCAACAGTAACAATAAAGCCATTAATAAATTTGGGTCCATAATGACTTAAAAGATCAGGATTAAAAAGAAAATAAAGCCACTCAGGAATCATTGACTTAGCACCTTTTTATAGCCTATTTGAGTGTATGTTTCCAAATGGCGTAAGATTGCAGTAAAAACCGCTGAAAATAACAAATAGAGTAAGCATGCTACAAAATAAAATAGCATGGGTTTATTGGTAGCAGCGACAGCTAGATTCGTTTGTCGCATGAGGTCAACAAGCGCGATGGTAGAAACAAGGGATGTATCTTTCAGTAAAGTAAGCCAATTATTAGAAAGTCCTGGCAAGGCATTTCGGATGAGCTGAGGGAAGACAATACGAAAAAATGTGGTTGACCGTGAAAGTCCTAAAGCTTTAGCTGCTTCATATTGACCTTTATCAAAAATATTAAATGCTCCAAGCCAAACTTCACAAGAAAAAGCTGCAAGAACCATACTAAGGGCAAGAACACCAGCAACAAAAGCATTGATACTGAACATGATTTCAAAACTAAAATAGTCAAATAAATTTTGAATAAGGCTTTGTAATCCGTAGTAAACTAAAAACAAAGTTAAAAGCTCTGGTAGCCCACGAAATATCGTTGAAAAGAGGCGTGCCATAGCTTTGGCCATCTTAATATTGGATCGAATCATCACTGCATTGAGAAGCCCTAGAGGAAATCCTAGAAGTCCACAACATAATGCCAATGACAAAGTCATTCCTGCACTGGAAAGTATAACTGCTCCCCATCCACCATTGCTAAATGATAGCAATGCTAAATTTTCAATCATTCTTGTATTCCTCATGAAAGAGTTAGATAATATTTTTTAGCAATAACCAACGGGTTTCATTAAAATATCATATTGATATTTAATAAACATCACTTGTAAAATATTTTCTCATAATTTTTTCATAAGTTCCATCCAAACGGATTTCTTTTATAGCTTCATTGAACTTATTTTTAAGATCATTATTATTTTGACGGACTGCAATTGCAACAGGAAATCTTGTTTCTTCTAGAGTTCCCAAGAGGAGACAACAATCTTTTCCTTCATTTTTAAGCCAATTTAATGCTTGTAATTTATCAACAATGATCACATCAAGTCGATGATTTAAAAGATCACGATTCACTTCTATTGTGGAAGGATAGAGTTTTATTTTCACCTCTTCAGAGGCAAAATGATCTTCTGCATAGAAAGCTTGTGTTGTATTTGATTGCACACCAAGATTTTTACCTCTAAAGTCTTTTGTCGAGATTTCTTTAATTCCCGAAGCTTTGGTAACAATAACAGCCAGTGCTGTATCGTAGTAAGGATCTGTAAAGTCAATTTTTTGTAAACGCTCTTGTGTGAGAGAGAGGGAAGCAATGATAGCATCATATTTTTTTGCAATAAGTCCAGGGATCATTCCCTCGAAGTCTTGTGTAACAATAGTACACTCAACATTCATTTTTTTACAAAGTGCATAAGATATATCAATATCAAGTCCCTGCAATTTATTATTTGAGTCAATATAACTGAAGGGAGGATAGGTGCCTTCACTCGCAATTTTTAATGTTTTCGCATCAGCCAATTGGGTGAATAGTGCGGCGCTTATTATAAGAGCTCCTGCTAATAGTTTCATGATGTTCTCCTATTGGATAAGCGGGCAATATGAAATCATTATGTTTTTATAATCTGTAAGCTTTTTGGGAGCAATTCAAAAATTTATTGATGTTTATTTTAGATCATTATGTTGGGCATTATTGATAAAAAAAGAATAAATATCTTATTGCTTGTATGATAGCTTAATTTTCACGAAATGATTGATTTGAATCATTTCATGAGTAAAAACTGAGGATTTTTCTTGAAAATAAGGCTATTAAATTTGAACATAAAAAAATTAGATTTTGATACGGTAAAAATACAACCTTATTGTTGTCATTAGATTCTACAAAATATTTAGATCTCAAGGAGCAATTAAAAGTTATTTTGATAAATGTAAATTTTCTTATAAAAATGCCGAATTTCCAATTATACCTGCATGTTCAATAAAGAGTTAAAGATACCCCTTAAATATACAGATTGAGTTTTAATTCATAGTACTATCTAATTGATATCGAAAGTAAAATATTTTCTCATAATTTTCTCATAGGTTCCATCGGCGCGGATTTCTTCTATTGCTTTATTAAAACTGTTTTTAAGATCATTATTATTTTGACGGAGTGCAATTGCAATAGGAAAATTTGTTTCTTCTAGAGTTCCCAAGAGGAGACAGCAGTCTTTTCCTTCATTTTCAAGCCAATTTAATGCTTTTAATTTATCAAAGATGATGATATCAAGCCGATGGCTTAAAAGATCACGATTAACTTCTGTTGCTGTAGGATAAAGTTTGATATTAACTCCTTCAGAGGCATAATGATCTTCCGCATATGCAGCTTGTGTTGTATTTGATTGTACACCAAGGTTTTTACCTCTAAAGGCTTGTGTTGAGATTTCTTTAATTTCCGAATTTTTGGTAACGATAACAGCGAGTGCTGTGTTGTAGTAAGGATCTGTAAAATCAATTTTTTGTAAGCGCTCTTTTGTAGGAGAAAGGGAAGAAACGATAGCATCATATTTTTTGGCAAGAAGACCGGGAATCATCCCCTCAAAGTCTTGTGTGACAATAGTACATTCAACATTCATTTTTTTACAAAGCGCATAAGATATATCAATATCAAACCCTTGCAGTTTGTTATTTGAGTCAATATAACTAAATGGCGGATAAGAAGCATCGCTTGCAATTTTCAGCGTTTGAGAATTGGCCGATAGGGTAAACAGTGTCGCGCTTATTATAAGAGCTCCTGCTAATAATTTCATTATGTTCTCCTATTAGATAAGCTGGCAAATATGAAACCATCATGAATTTTTATAATCTGTAAGCTCTTTTGGAGCAATGTAAAAAATTTATCTATGTTCATTTTGCTATCATTATGCTGAATATCATTATCAAAAAAATAATTTCTTTTTATCAAGTATGGGAATAAAAAATATAGGAAAGAAAGTCACCTCTTATTGGTTATAGGGTGATTTTTAATAATTTTATTTAAAAATCAATAATTTATCTTTAAAAGAAAAACTATCAACTTAAATACAAAGAAAATTTCAGCTTTTAACAGGACAAAATGTAAAAGTGTTTTTATTCTAATTAGAGAAGCACTTAATGTAAGCTTTTTGCAATTTTATCTGAAGAAGATAGAAAGAAAAATTCTGACATTGCTAGATTTTAATATGTAATAAGGCTTTTAAACATGGGGGAATGATAGGGAATACATTTCCATTAAAGATAATGAGGATTATAAGGTAAAATTTTCAATTTCTTTTTGCTAAATGTTTGGCTAATTTGCAGAAGAGTATTCTCAATTTCTTTACAGAGCTAAAACTTAGAATTTTTTAGTAAATTTTTATGATGATGTTATCTCTGTAGAAAGAGTTTTAAAATCACGTTTTATAAAAATTTTTAAAGGATGTTTTTTGATTACTCTCAATAAAGCTTCAGTAAATTGAAGCTTTATTGATTTCTTTTTTTAATTTGCACGTTCATCTATAGGAACATAGTCACGCATAGCATAGCCTGTGTAGAGTTGTCGAGGACGACCAATTTTTTGTGCAGGGTCTTCAATCATTTCTTTCCATTGTGCCACCCACCCGACACTGCGCGCCAATGCAAAAAGGACAGTAAACATTTCAGTTGGAAAACCTAGAGCTTTTAATGTAATGCCGGAATAGAAATCAACATTGGGATAAAGCTTTTTCTCAATAAAATATTCATCACTTAAGGCAATTCTTTCAAGCTCTATTGCAATATCAAGAAGAGGGTCATCTTGAATGTTGAGTTCTTTTAAAACTTTATGACAGGTTTTTTGCATGATTTTTGCACGTGGATCATAATTTTTATAGACACGGTGCCCAAAGCCCATAAGGCGGAAAGGATCATTTTTATCTTTTGCACGTGCAATAAATTCAGGAATTCTTTTAATAGAACCTATTTCTTGTAGCATTTTTAGGCATGCTTCATTGGCACCACCATGTGCTGGTCCCCAAAGGCATGCAACACCTGCTGCAATACAGGCAAACGGATTAGCACCTGAGGATCCAGCAAGACGTACCGTAGATGTAGAAGCATTTTGTTCATGATCTGCATGAAGGGTAAATATTTGATCCATCGCCCGAGCAAGCACAGGGTTTGTTTTATATTCTTCACAAGGAACAGCAAAACACATATGGAGGAAATTTGCAGCATAACTAAGATCATTACGTGGATAAACAAATGCTTGTCCAATACTGTATTTATAGGCCATAGCAGCAAGCGTTGGAACTTTTGAGATAAGACGAACAGAAGCAATCATTCTCTGGTGAGGATCTGTAATATCAATAGAGTCGTGATAGAACGCAGACATAGCGCCAAGGCAGGCAACCATGACGGCCATAGGATGAGAATCACGACGGAAGCCATGGAAGAAGCGTGCAAATTGTTCGTGGACCATGGTATGCTGCATAATACATCGATCAAATTCATTTTTTTCTTGCTGTGTTGGGAGTTCACCATAAAGTAAAAGATAACAACTTTCGAGAAAGTCTCCTTTTTCAGCCAATTGATCAATAGGATAACCACGATAAAGCAATATGCCTTTATCACCATCGATATAAGTAATTTTTGATTCACAAGAAGCTGTTGAAGTAAAACCAGGATCATAAGTAAAAATATCGGTTTTTTTATAGAGAGAAGCAATTTCAATGACTTCAGGTCCACTCGTGCCTTTACGCAAGGGAAGCTCTACTTTTTTATCATTCACAATAATATATGCGTTATTCTCAGACATTCGGTATTCCTTTCAGATCCTTCACTTCTAAAAATTAAGACTCTGCTTCATCAGAGTGGGGGATGTATAACTGAAGCTTTTCTTACTTATTTAAGGGTAGATTGCCTCTAAAAGTGAGTACATGCAATCTAAAAATATTTCCTTATTGATCATTATTACTCAATAAGAAATGTATTTCAATGATATAACATAAAAAACTCTTTTAGGGCGCGTTGAGATATCTGTATAGATCCTTATTTGAGGAAATATACTCAGTGCACATCATGGGCATATTGTTGTGATAAGTTGGTCCTTGATGCGATGAAGGGATTCATTGCGTCCTAATAAAATAAGAATATCCAAAACACCTGGTGATGTTGCACATCCTGTAAGAGCTGCGCGAAGTGGTTGGGCGATAGATCCAAATTTGAGATTCTGTGTTTGGACAAAAGAGCGAAGTGTTTCATCTAGAGTTTTTGTATCCCAAGAGGGGCACGCTTTCAGAGCAAGATAAAGATCGTTTAAAATGGTTCGTCCATTTTTATCTAAGAGCATTTGAGCTTTTTCATCAAGTTGTAAAGGTCGTTGCGTAAAAATGAAGGAGGCATTGTCAATCAGTTCGCACAGTGTTTTTGAACGTTCTTTCAAATGCGGGATTGCTTTTAAAAATTGAACACGGCGTTTTTCATCAAGTCTTTCAATAATTTGTGCTCCCCTATCGGTTTCTGGTAGAATATTAAGAGCGGCATCAAAAAGTTCTTGATCATTACTCATACGCATATAGTGTCCGTTGATGGAATCGAGCTTTTTGAGATCAAAACGAGCAGCACCTTTGTTAATATCCTCAATATCAAACCAAGAAATCATATCTTTAAGTGACATCAGTTCGTCATCACCATGACTCCAACCTAAACGGACAAGGTAATTGCGCAAAGCAGCAGGAAGATATCCCATTGTTCGGTAGGCATCAACACCGAGCGCACCATGTCGCTTTGATAATTTTGCACCGTTTTCACCATGGATAAGAGGAATATGGGCCATAACAGGAATGTCCCATCCCATTGCTTTAAAGATAATCGTTTGTCGGGCTGCGTTGGTAAGATGATCGTCACCACGTATAATATGTGTGATGCCCATATCATGATCATCAACGACAACAGCATGCATATAGGTAGGCGAACCATCAGAACGCAAAATAATGAAGTCATCGAGATCTTTATTAGGAAAACGGACATCACCTTGAACACGATCATGTACAATCGTTTCTCCATCTTGAGGGGCTTTGATGCGAATAACAGGCTTAACACCTTTAGGAGCTTCAGAACTATCACGGTCACGCCAACGTCCATCATAACGTGGTGGGCGCCCTTCTGAACGGGCTTTTTCACGCATTTCAGCTAACTCCTCAGGTGAAGCATAACAATAATATGCTTTGCCATTCTTGACCAACTGTTCAGCGATTTGGCGGTGACGTTCTGCTCGTTCGAATTGCGAAATAGGGGCGCCATCATAACTAAGACCCATCCAGTGCAAGCCATCTATAATGGCTTTTACAGCTGCTTCGGTTGAACGCTCTCGGTCTGTATCTTCAATTCGTAAAAGCATTTTTCCACCGGTATGTTTTGCATAAAGCCAATTAAAAAGAGCAGTACGAGCACCACCAATGTGAAGGAAGCCAGTGGGTGAAGGGGCAAAACGAGTAATAACAGACACGAATATTTTCCTTTAAACTAAGATATTACTTATGGAATTTTATAGAAAAGTCATGTTAGCATAAGTGATGGGGCATGCAATAGCCGTATTGCGAGTTAAAGTGGGGGACTGATGTTTTATAAAAGTAAAGAGGGTTTATCCGAAAAATCTGTTACAGAAAGAAAAAAGCCATGTCAGATAGGGCAGAGTGTTTTTTCTAGGTATGATGATGCAAAGAACAGTAGCTATAATCAACAAAAACTTTTTTTATTGACACTCTTAAAAGAAGTAATCATTTTTTTTCGCAAATGGTTAGAAGATTGTATTAATAAAGAAGTTTCTTTTGGTATCCTTTTTTCGCTGATTTTAGTCTTTTTTGCCCTAGGAATCATTTTCTATTTTCATTTAGAGTGGGAACCAAGTTGGGGACAATTGGGGGCGTTGGTCAGTATTTTTCTGGGAATATTCTATGTAGCACGTTTTTATCGAAAAATATCGATTCCCGTGGGGTTTCTGTTTTGTATTATATTGGGTGCTTTAGCGGCAAAAATAGAAACGTGGCGTATTGCAACACCCATGCTAAGCAGTGACATTGTCACTACATTGACGGGAAGAATTGTTTCTATTGAGTCAGGTGCCAAAGGAGGATTTCGTTTAGTTTTGGATATTTTGAATACAGAAAATCCCGTATTACGCCATAGTCTTCATCGTGTTCGTTTATCGGCAAGATATTTGCCATCTGGCTTAGCGATTGGTGATGGATTGCATGGAAAAGTTAAGATTCGTGCATTCTCTGGGCCGGTGCGTCCAGGAGGCTACGATTTTAGTTTTCATAATTATTTTAAAAGAATTGGAGCACAAGGCGTTTATTTAGGAAAACCAAGAAAAATATCCGTTTCGCAGCCTGATGGAATATTCGCTATCATTCTACAGAAAATTGAAAATTTACGCACGAAGATGACACAAAGAATCCGTATAGCCCTTGAAGGAGAAAAGGGGAGTGTTGCAGCTGCCCTCATAACAGGGCAGCGTGCTGGTATTTCAAATGAGACAAATGAAGCATTACGTACAGCTGGATTAGCTCATATTTTATCAATATCAGGTTTACATATGGCGTTGTTAAGCGGCATAGTTCTTTTGAGTATCCGTAGTTTTTTAGCATTTTTTCCAGTTTTTTCTTCCTATTATTCCAGTAAAAAATTTGCTGCTATCGTTGCTTTTATGATAACAGCTTTTTATTTGTTATTGTCGGGCTTAGCAATATCAGCGCAAAGAAGTTTTGTGATGATTGCTGTTATGTTGGTTGCTATATTGTGTAATCGCTCTGCTATAACAATGCGTAATTTTTCCATTGCAGGGTTGATAACTCTGGCGATGACACCCCATGAAATATTAGGTCCTAGCTTTCAAATGTCCTTTTCTGCGACTGCTGCTTTGATCGCTTTTTTTGATTGGTGGAGTGGGAGATCATTTTTTCGTAAAAGAAAAACAACTCCCTCTTATGTTGGAGGGGGAGTGATAAATTTTGTTTTCTTATCGATGCTTTCAACATGTGCTTCTTCCTTTGTTGCAGGGAGTGCAAGTGGAATTTATGCTGCTTATCATTTTTCTAATATGGCATCTTTGAGCATTATCAGTAATGCCTTTGCTTTGCCTGTCATCTCAATTTTTGTCATTCCCTTTGGATTAATCGCAGTTCTTGCAATGTTAGGAGGATTCGAATGGCTTCCTCTTCAAATTATGGGTTTTGGAGTTGATCTTGTAATAAAGATTGCACATGCTATCAAGGCTATTTCTCCTGATTTGAATCCTGGTTTTATGCCGTTATCAGCGTTAGTTTTATTGAGCATAGGCTTGGTTGGACTGACTTTTTGCAAAACACCCATCCGGCTCTTTTTTAGTTTGTTTATTTTGGCAGGTGTTTCTATTTGTGTATTGCATTCACCTGTACAACTGATTATAGCAGATAATATGCGCCTCGTGGGCGTTATTCATGATAAAAAATTATATATTGATCGTTACCATATTTCTAAGTTCACGACATCCATATGGAAAAAGTCATTTCGTGTGAATGAAACGATTAAACCAACAAAATATGGTCCTTCGTTACACGGACAATTTATTTGTGATTATCATGTATGTACATCTTTATTGGATAATGGATTAAAAGTGATCGTTTTACAGAGAGAAACAGATCAATGTGTAGAGGCAGATATTCTCATTCAGACATTTGTGATGCATAATCCAACTTGTTACAAGAAGGCAAAAATAGTATTTATACCTCAACAATTGTTATCACGAGGAAGCGTTATGATGACCAAAGGTGGAGATATTATTTGGTCTTCGCTAGGGTTTCATAGACCATGGAATATGCACAGACAGCATTCATAAAAACATATAATCAGTCATATTTTGCTTCACATTTGGATAATGACAAAACAAAAAATAACAGAAGACTTTTCTCATAATATTTTACGGTATTTAAATTGGTAAGTTTATCAACGTTATTGAAATGAGATAATAATCTACAGTTTTCTAGAAATAGATGATTTTTTATATCTGATCATTTTAATTTTTTCAAAAAAATTGATATGTGCATCTTTGTGCATCCTATTGATAGCACAAAATAAATCAAAAATTCTTATTGAATGAGAAAAATGCTAACAAATATTCTCAAAGAAATAAAAAAGATAATTGTTGATTATTCTATTTTATTCTTATCATATATTTCTATAACGAGTAACATCTCTTCAAGCAAGAGATGATGGTCAATTTAAATAGATTGCGTCAAGAGGTTATCTTTTATTATCATTATTATCGGTGGTAATAGGGGTGATAAATGCTGCTTATACGGATAGAAGGCAAAGTCATTCATGAATGTTCAGCAGTTAAAAAAAATGGCAGCTATTAAAGCGCTTGAGTTTGTTGAAGATGGTATGCGGCTTGGTATCGGATCTGGTTCGACAGTCAATGAATTTATTCATCTTCTAGGTGAGCGTGTTGCGGATGGTTTGCGGGTGACTGGTGTTGCTACTTCAAAATATTCTGAACAACTCTGTCATAAGTTTGGAGTGCCTGTTAGCACTTTAGAACAAATACCTGAGCTGGATCTTGATATTGACGGAGCAGATGAAATTGGTCCTGAGATGATGCTCATTAAAGGGGGAGGGGGAGCATTGTTGTATGAAAAAATTGTAGCGTCGGCATCTCGTGCAATGCTTGTCATTGCGGATGAAACAAAGGTGGTAAAAAGACTTGGTGCTTTTGCACTACCAATTGAAGTTAATCCATTTGGTATCCACACAACATGCAGAGCCATTGAAAAAGTCGCTGATGATTTAGGGCTTTCTGGAAAAATTGCATTGCGAATGAATGGAAAAAATCCTTTTGAAACAGATGGTGGCCATTTTATTCTTGATGCATTTTGGGGCTGCATTTTGCAACCAAAACCATTATCGGATGCACTTCTTGCTATTCCTGGTGTTGTTGAGCATGGCCTTTTTTTGGGGTTGGCTTCACGTGCAATTGTCGCTATGGCTGATGGTCAAATAAAAGTTTTAGAACCGTTTGATTTTTAGAAAAGGCATTTACATGATGATATGTTAGCACAGTAAAAAAGGGTCTTAAAGATTTTAGGTAGAATAACGAATTAAAATTATAATTAGCGATCGGGGTAATCATTAAATGAAAATAATATTTTCTTTTCAGCGTTTTGTCGTATATTTTAGTGCAATTGCTATTTTTGTTGTGAATGTTGGCATGGCTTATGCACAAGGTGTGAGTGATCAACATTTAGATTCAGCGCGAAAGGCAATCAGAGCTATTCATGCAACGGATCAATTTGATAGCTTTTTACCAAATGCGGTCCATGATTTCAAAAATGAACTGATTAGCGATGATCCGAATTTGGCAACAGCTATTTCTGATATTGTTGATAAGCAGGCGCTTGCTTTAATTAAAAGGCGCTCTGATCTAGAAAAAGAGATTGCTCACGTATATGCAAAATATTTTACTCAAAAAGAGCTTGATGCGATAACAACATTTTATAATTCTGATACCGGTAAAAAGTTTTTGACAGAAGTCCCCAATATTGCACGTGATTCTTATTCAGCATTTGATATATGGCGTACTGCTCTTATGCGGGATCTTGTAGAAAATGTGAAAAAAGAGATGTCTGAAACACTTAATTTGAATAATTCTACTATGCCTACAAATATGCCTATAAAATCAGAATCTTCAGAAAATAAAAAATAGCTTGATCGATATCATGACAACAATGGGCAATTTCTGATTTTTTTAATAGCGGCGGTTTTTCCGCCGTTTTAAATATTTTAATGAGAATAAGTCTTTTTAGAATACTGCTTTATAAAAAAGGCTTCTTCAAAAGAAAAAAAGACTTTCATTTGATAATAAAAGATCTTAGCCTACTCTTGCAGATGTATAAGAAGGAATAATTCGTGGGCTCTTTTGACTTTGATTTATTTGTTATTGGAAGTGGTTCTGGTGGAGTGCGTGCAGCACGGCTTGCTGGAGGTCTTGGCAAGCGGGTCGCTATAGCAGAGGAATATCGTATAGGGGGCACTTGTGTTATTCGTGGTTGCGTTCCCAAAAAACTTTATGTTTATGCATCACAATATGTAAAAGAATTTAAGAAAAGTGTTGGTTTTGGGTGGGAATATGCGGATCCAATTTTTAGCTGGGAAAAGTTGGTTGCAGCTAAAAATAAAGAAATATCAAGGTTAGAAGGGTTGTATCGTAAGGGATTAGAAAATAACAATGTGCATATTTATGAAAGTCGTGCTACTTTTATAGATGATCACACATTAGAGCTTTCTGCCACGGGTGAGCGGGTAAGTGCAGAAAAAATTTTGATTGCAACAGGGGCAAAACTTGCACCAAATACGTCCATAGAAGGCGGTGAATTTTGCCTTACTTCTAATGAGATTTTTGACCTTAATCAACTCCCAAAATCAATAGTGATTGTTGGTGGAGGGTATATTGGTGTTGAATTTGCTAATATTTTTCATGAATTAGGTGTAAAAACAACACTCCTTCATCGTGGTGATTTAATCCTTCGTAATTTTGATCATGATTTGCGGCAATTGCTCAGCGATGCAATGATTGAAAAAGGGATTTCTATTCTTTATGGCATAACAATTTCTAAAGTGCAGGCTGCAGAAAATTGTTATGAAGTTGTTTTATCAAATGGGAAAATAATCAGAGCCGATCAGATTATGTTGGCTACGGGGCGTGTACCAAATACAACGGGTTTAAGACTTGAGCGGGCAGGTGTTAAGGTGAATGAATTTGGTGCAGTTGTTGTTGATGAGAAAATGACAACAAATATCCCCCATATTTGGGCTGTTGGTGATGTAACAGGTCATATTCAATTAACACCCGTTGCGATTCATGATGCAATGTGTTTTGTTAAGACAGCATTTGAAAATATTCCAACAACACCTGATTATGATTTAATTACAACAGCAGTTTTTTCACAGCCAGAGATTGGAACGGTTGGTCTTTCAGAAGAGGAGGCGGTAAAGCGTTATAAGCGTCTTGAAATTTATCGTACAGTTTTTCGTCCTATGCGTAATGTTCTTTCTGGTAGTTCAGAGAAAATGCTTATGAAACTCATTGTTGATGGTGAAAGCCGTATTGTTGTGGGCGCTCATATTTTAGGGGAAAATGCTGGTGAGATGGCTCAGCTTATAGGGATATCTCTCAAGGGTAAGCTGACGAAGGATATCTTTGATGAGACGATGGCAGTGCATCCAACGATGGCAGAAGAATTGGTAACGATGTATAAACCAAGTTATATATATGAAAATGGGAAGAAAATAGAAAGTTAAACAGCATATATTGCGGTAAAAAGCTTTTGATATGCTAATCTGTAAGATTAATCTTTAGAGAGAGTGTAATGATAAAAGAATGGGCGCCTGACACTTGGAGAACAAGGCCAATTAAACAAGTTCCGACTTATCCGGATAAGTCTATGTTAGAAGATGTTGAGCGAAAACTGAGAAGGTATCCTCCTTTAGTTTTTGCCGGTGAAGCACGTGATTTAAAAAATGAATTAGCAGCCGTTGCGAAAGGCCAAGCTTTTTTATTGCAAGGTGGTGATTGTGCCGAAAGCTTTGCAGAACATGAAGCTGATAATATTCGTGATTTTTTTCGTGTATTTTTGCAAATGGCGATTGTTTTGACCTTTGGTAGTTCTAAACCGGTTGTTAAAATTGGTCGTATTGCTGGTCAATTTGCAAAGCCTCGCTCTTTTGATATTGAAAGAAAAGAGGGAGTTGAATTTCCTGCTTATCGTGGGGATATTATTAATGGCATTGAATTTGAAGCCGGTTCTCGTATTCCAGATCCGCAACGGATGTCTATGGCTTATCGCCAATCTGCGGCAACACTTAATCTATTGCGTGCTTTTTCACAAGGTGGCTATGCTAATTTAGAAAATGTTCACACATGGATGTTGAGTTTTGTTTCTAACAGTCCGCAGGGAGAACGTTATGAATTATTGGCAGAGCGTATTTCTGAAGCAATTGATTTTATGCGTTCTATAGGGATTACATCCAAAACACATTCTTCATTGCGTGAAACATCTTTTTATACCAGTCATGAAGCACTGTTGCTTGGTTATGAAGAGGCTTTGACTCGGATTGATTCAACTTCAGGAAATTGGTATGCAACATCTGGTCATATGCTATGGATTGGTGACCGTACGCGTCAGATTGACCATGCTCACGTTGAATATTGTCGCGGCATTAAGAATCCTATAGGATTAAAATGTGGTCCTTCCATTGAGCCTGATGAGCTTTTAAAATTAATTGATATTTTAAATCCTGAAAACGAGTTGGGGCGGCTTACTCTCATTACGCGCTTTGGTTATGATAAAGTTGAAAGTTATCTGCCTAAACTCATCCGTGCTGTTGAACGCGAGAAGCGTGCGGTTATATGGTCATGTGATCCAATGCATGGCAATACAATTACTGCCAATGGTTATAAGACGCGTCCTTTTGATTATGTTTTAAAAGAAGTAGAGAATTTTTTTGCAGTGCATCGTGGAGAGGGAACTTATCCAGGAGGCATTCATATTGAGATGACAGGTCGTGATGTTACTGAATGTACAGGAGGGGCGCACGCCATTTCTGTGGACGATTTATCTGATCGTTATCATACGCAATGTGATCCACGGTTAAATGCAGATCAAGCGTTAGAATTGGCTTTTCTTGTTGCTGAACTCCTTAAAAAAAATCGCGTGACTGAATCGTTAGCAATTGCTGCTGGGGGGTAGGCAAAAATTTGCCTAATATTTTTAGGTCATTATGGCAGAAAAGAATTTTAAAAAATGATGTTTCCGATGATGAAGAATAAAGTTGTGGTTGCTAAACTGATGAAATGATACAAAGGCTTATGAAAAATGATTTTCGGGTATCAATTGCCCAATTAAATCCTATTGTCGGTGATATTGAGGGGAATTTTTCTTTAGCTGTCATGGCGCATCAAAAGGCCAAAGAAGAGGGGGCTGATCTTGTTTTATTCACGGAACTTTTTATAAGTGCTTATCCGCCGGAAGATCTTGTTCTAAAACCTGCTTTTACAAAAACATGTGAAGAGACTGTTGAGAAATTAGCAAAGATAACCGTAGGCGGACCAGGAATTGTCATTGGTCTTCCATTAAGGCGCAATGGTAATATTTACAACGCTGTCATGGTTCTTGATGAAGGGAGAGTCATTGCCGAATGTTTGAAGTTTGATTTACCTAATTATGCTGAATTTGATGAAAAGCGTTTATTTTCTTCAGGTCCACGTCCTCAGCCTATTGTCTATCATGGAATTAAATTAGGAATAGTCATTTGTGAGGATCTTTGGAATGATTCCTCTCTTAGTACAGAGCTTAAAGATAAAGGAGCGGAAATTATTCTTGTCCTTAACGGATCTCCTTATTATCGTAATAAAACATTAAAACGTATAGACGTTGTTCATACACAGGCTCTACAATCTGGAGTGCCAATTATCTACGCTAATCAAGTAGGTGGTCAAGATGAGCTCGTTTTTGATGGTGGGTCTTTTGCCTTGAATGGACAAGGCAAAAAGATATTTCAAATGAAACACTTTGATAGCCATATTGCTTTAAGCCATTGGCAAAAAACAACGACGGGATGGCACTGTATTTCAGGTCCTAATGAAAGTCTTCTCAATGGATTAGCGGCTGATTATCAAGCTTGTGTTTTGGGGTTGAAAGATTACGTTAATAAAAACGGCTTTAAGGATGTTATTCTTGGTCTTTCAGGAGGAATTGATTCAGCCCTGTGTACGGCAATGGCGGTGGATGCTCTTGGTGCTGAGAGGGTTCGCACCATTATGATGCCCTATCATTATACTTCGCAAGAATCATTAAAAGATGCCAAAGAATGTGCTGATCTTTTGGGATGTCGTTATGAAATCATACCGATTGCACAACCTGTTGAGGCTTTTTTAAAGACAATGGCACCTGTTTTTTCAGGGTTACCCTCTGACGTCACAGAGGAAAATCTTCAAAGTCGTATACGCGGTACACTTTTAATGGCGCTTTCAAATAAATTCGGCTCAATGGTGGTAACGACAGGCAATAAGTCAGAAATGGCTGTGGGATATGCAACACTGTATGGGGATATGAATGGCGGGTTTAATCCTCTTAAAGATATTTATAAAATGCAGGTTTATGCATTAGCGGAGTGGCGCAATAAAAATCACTTGCACAATTTGAGAGGACCAGAAGGAATGATCATTCCATCCAATATTATAGAAAAAGCACCCTCTGCAGAGCTGCGGGAAAATCAAAAAGATGAAGATTCTCTTCCGCCTTATCCTATTTTAGATGATATATTACAATATCTTGTAGAAAATGACATGAGTATTTGTGATATTGTTAAACGTGGACATTCACGAGAAACTGTTGCGAAAGTTGAACAGCTTCTTTATGGTGCCGAATATAAAAGGCGTCAATCTGCGCCTGGTGTAAAAATCAGTTACAAAAATTTCGGACGCGATCGTCGCTATCCTATAGTCAATCATTTTCGCGATAAAAATTGAGTATTATTTTATGGTTAAAGTTCGTTTTGCTCCCTCTCCAACAGGTTATATTCATATTGGCAATATCCGTATTGCGCTTTTCAACTGGCTTTATGCGCAAGCGTATAAGGGAGAATTTATTTTACGCTATGATGATACAGATATTGAACGTTCTAAACAAGAATATATCGATGCTATTGCTGTTGACCTTGAATGGCTTGGTATTCAACCAGATGCAATTTATTACCAATCCAAGCGATTTAATCGATATGATGAAGTGGCAGAAATTCTCAAACAACGTGGCCTTCTTTATCCTTGTTATGAGACAACAGAGGAATTAGAGCGGCGTCGTAAAATCCAGCTTTCACGCAAATTGCCTCCTGTTTATGACCGTGCAGCATTGAAGTTGACAACAGAAGAGAGAAAAAACTTTGAATCACAAGGTCGTAAACCCCATTGGCGTTTTCTTCTTCCTAATTTTGAAAGTGATCCTTTACACACAAAGCGAACAGAAGTTTGCTGGAATGATGCAATAAAGGGAAAGCAGACGATTGATTTAGCTTCTCTTTCAGATCCTGTTCTTATTCGTGAAGATGGAACCTATCTTTATACATTGCCGTCTATTGTTGATGATGTAGATATGGCTATTACGCATATTATTCGTGGGGATGATCATATTACAAATACAGGCGCTCAAATTGCTCTTTTTAAAGCTCTTAATGCAGAATTACCGGTTTTTGCTCATACCAATTTATTGGCGACAGTTTTAGGAAAAGGATTTTCAAAACGTAATAATGATCTTTCTATTCGTTCTCTACGGGAAGAAGGATTTGAATCTATAGCTGTTCAATGCCTTGCCGTTTTGATTGGGACATCGCAAAATGTGCATCCCTATCCCAATCAAGCTGCGCTTTTAGAGCATTTTAATCTCCAAGATACGTCAAGATCCGTTGCAAAATTTGATATTGCTGATCTTCTTGCTTTGAATAGTCATCTTGTCCATGAGTTAACCTATGAGGAAGTAAAAATGCGCCTTAAAAAACTTTCTATTGAGGGAGATAAGGCGGAATATTTCTGGAACGCGATAAGAAGCAATATTAATAAAGTCAATGATGCTGTTTTTTGGTGGAAAATCATTCATGATGAACAGAATTTTGATACAGTAGCACTAGAGGATCGTGCTTTTGTGCACCAATCACTCGATTTCTTACCTGAAGGTGCTTTGAATGAGGAAAGTTGGAAAATTTGGACAACAGCATTAAAAGAAAAAACAGGTCGAAAAGGAAAAGCTTTATTTATGCCATTACGTCAGGCACTTACGGGCATGGATCATGGACCTGAAATGGGAAAAATTTTGCAGCTTTTAGGGCGTGAAAAGGTAACGGAAAGGCTCTCTAGGAAATAAGAGCGGATTTTTTAAAAGTATTTCGTTCATTTCACTCTAAAAGAGAGTAGAGAACGGGTTTATTTACACGTTTTTATAAGCATGAAAGCAGGAATATCATCACCAAATCCAATAGGTGTGTAATTCTTATTTTTTCGTGAGCGTTGTTGCTCAGATGGCTTCTCCTTATTATTTGCATTTTTGATATATTCTGTTTTATTCTCTTCTACAGATTTTTTAGTGTGAACAACAGGCTCTTTTGGAGCAGTTTTCTTTGATGGTTTTGAAGATTTTTTCTTTACAACAATATCTTCTGTTTGATCATCGGCTATTAAAGTTGAGAGATCTCCATTGAGCCATTCAATTTTTTCATTACTCATTTCCTCGATGGCATTGATATATTTTTGATCAGCTTTTGTAACGATTGTAAAGGCTTTTCCGCTACGATTTGCACGCCCTGTACGACCAATTCGATGGATATAGTCTTCAGCATGTGTAGGAACATCATAGTTAAATACATGACTTACAGCTGGAATATCGAGTCCACGGGCAGCAACATCAGAAGCAACAAGAAGTGTAAGTTTATTATTTTTAAAATCAGCTAGGGTGTTCATGCGCGAATATTGGTCCATATCTCCATGAAGTGCCCCTACATTAAAGTTATGTTTGATAAGCGATCTAAAAAGTTCAGAGATATCTCTCTTTCGATTACAGAAAATGATTGCATTTTGAAGCTCTGCACCTTCATTTTGGATAAGCTCTCGTAAAACCGCTCTTTTATCCCATGATTTATTTCCAGATTTGACAAGCCGTTGTGTAATTGTGGTAGCTGTTGAGGAAGCTTTTGTAACTTCAACAGATACAGGAGAATGTAAAAATTGTTTCGTTAGCTTTGTAATTTCTGGCGCCATTGTTGCAGAAAAGAACAAAGTTTGACGCGTAAAAGGGGTTAGTTTACAGATGCGTTCAATATCAGGAATAAAGCCCATATCCAACATGCGATCAGCTTCATCAATCACAAGGATTTCAACGCCCATCAGGAGCAGTTTACCGCGCTCGCAATGATCAAGAAGGCGCCCTGGTGTTGCTATAAGAACATCAGCTCCCCGTTCAAGTTTGCGATCTTGGAGTTCAAAAGAAACGCCACCAATCAAAAGAGCAACATTTAAACGATGATTTATGCCGTATTTATCGAAATTTTCTTCAACTTGAGCTGCAATTTCTCTTGTTGGTTCTAAGATAAGCGTACGGGGCATTCGTGCTCTTGCACGACCTTTTTCAAGGAGAGTGAGCATAGGCAATACGAAAGAGGCAGTTTTACCTGTTCCCGTTTGGGCGATTCCTAAAACGTCTTTTCTTTGAAGGACATGCGGAATTGTTTCACTTTGAATAGGTGTCGGAGCTGTATACCCCGCTGATTTCACCGCATTAATAACCTTTGCGGAAAGACCTAAATCATCAAAACTGTTTAAAGATGGTATCATTTTTTTATCAACTGCTCTGTGATTTTAACTGCGCTATCTAATGATGATTATAACCAATATTCTACACTCTTTAAAAGTGTTAAGATGTTTTCACAAAAAAACTAACTATAACAATCATATACATATAAAACGCATAATACAATCATTAATAGCGAAATTGTTCTGATAAAATGCGCTCATCCCATGAATGATTTGAGTCAAAAAGGATTGAAGCTGTTACTTCTGTTGCCATTGAAATAGTAACTGAATGGACAGATTTAACTTCAATATTATCTGCAGCAGCGTTTACAGGGCGTTTGTCAGGTTCAAGCATATCAAAGCGCACTGTTACTGTATCGGGAAGCAAAGCTCCATGCCAACGCCGAGGGCGAAAAGGGCTAACGGGAGTGAGGGCCATAAGGGGAGCCATAAGAGGTAAGATAGGTCCTTGTGCTGATAAATTATAGGCGGTTGATCCAGCTGGTGTAGCGACGAGGACACCATCACAACTTAATTGTTCCATGCGTACGTTGTTATCAATGGTGATGCGAATTTTTGCCGCTTGATAAGATTGCCGAAAGAGGGATACTTCATTAATTGCAAGCGCCTCGATAGAATCTTGACATTCAGATTTTGCAATCATGCGCAGGGGATGGATTTCTTTTTTATGTGCGGCAGCAATACGATTGGGCAATTTTTTTTCATGAAATTCATTCATAAGAAATCCTACAGAACCTTGATTCATACCATAAATAGGTTTGCCTGTGTTCATGACATCTCGTACGGTTTGTAACATTGTCCCATCACCACCGATTGCAACAACAATATCAGTTTCTTCCAGAGAAGAATGACCATAAACGGAAATTAATTTATGGGTAGCTTTGATAGCCTCCTCAGTTTCTGCGGAAATAAAATGAAAGCGACTTGGTAATGTAGCCATTTAAAAATTATCCTGATACTTATAATTTATGTTGTAACTTATTTTTGAGAGTTTTGAAGTTGTAATAAAAGCTCTTTTTATAATAAAAAGAGCATTGAATAAAGAGAAGTTATTTCAAGGTAAAGTATCATTAAACAGTAAAAGGAATGCGTCGTTAGATAAATTACAAACGAGTAATTTTTTTATTAGAATGATAATTTAGCATTGAAGCTAAGAGTATGATTAGTTAAAAGACCATAACTGATTTTAATAATCAGTGTGAAGCACCCGTAGCTCAGCTGGATAGAGCGCTGCCCTCCGAAGGCAGAGGTCACAGATTCGAATTCTGTCGGGTGCACCAAATTCTTCAACTTCATATCATCCTAAATAACAAGATTACCTAAAAAGAAGCCAATTTCCTCTTTTATGAAAATGGTTATTTGAGTTGTTTATTAAGTTTTGCAGCGAATAAGCAAATGATTTTAAGAGAAGTAAAATTTACGGCTGCGTATATAATTTTTCGGTTAGTCATTTTGAATATCGAGATAAAAAAGCAAGGTTATCTAAATATGCTTTCAATTTAACTATAAACATTTAAAAAGTACATTTAATTCAATATGTTATTGTACAACTGATCTGGCGATGTTGATAGTAGATCGCTAAATATATTGTTTTGAGCATTAAAATAGATAGCTAAATTTGCTTTTATTCTATTTTTGGAGTTAAAGGCTGTTATGGTGATATGGAACGCAGATGAGGAATATCACCAGTTAAAGGAATAATAAGGGGGAAAAAACAACCGTCAAGATTTGAATTGTTTCAAAATGCTGTATTCGATATGGTTTTGATATGGGTATCTGGTGATTTCTCTATACACCAATACTGCCAGTTATGTTGGATGAAGGATTGTTTAGCTTTAATCAACTTTCTTATATACCGAACACTAATTATGGTGGTTATTTAGTTGGGAGTATGTTCTTTACGTTTGGCAGTAATTGGGATTATATTTCTTGCTCCTCGCATACTATCTTGTGCAGCTATAGTGATGAGTGCACTTAATTATTTTCATGGCGTTAACACTTAGTCCTTTTGATCCGTTTTGCTGCTGGTGTTGCGAGTGTAGCAATGATGGTTTTGGGTTCTATTATAGTCATACAGCATAGCCATATGGGCGGATTATTGCTTCGCTTTATGCAGGTGTAGGAGTTGGTATTCTACTACTAGGTAATGAATATGTTATTATTAGTTTGAACAGAGCGCTTGATGCAACAAACATTTGGTTTGGAGCTGGCTTAATGTCTGTTCAAAACTTTTAAAAACATACAGGTTTAATTATGATAACTATATCAAAAAACATCTCCGTTATTTCTTTCATTGCAAATGAAACCGCTCCTGTTAATCAGAAAAAACCATCCAAAATATGAATAGATCAATCAAATGGATTTCGTGACTGGTCATGTATATATATATATTATCGCATTCGTGCTTTAAACGATTTTGGTGATGTAAAAAAAGCGATCTGGATGGCTTTTATTGAAAATGAAAGCAATCTCTCTCATGATGGTAATTGCTGGGTTGCTGATAATGTCTGTGTTGTAAAATCTGGTTGTGTTTATGAAAATATAAGGGGCTATGGCAATGCTGCCATTGGTGGCTATGTGTATGGCAATACCCTTATATGTGATAAAACCCATGTGTATTTTGGTGTTCATGTTTATGACAATGCTCATCTTTCTTATAACGTTTGAGTTTATCATTAAGCGCGGGTTTATGGGAATGCAAAATTATCCGGTAGTGCACGTATTCATAGCAATGCCGCGGTTTATGATCATGCGGTTGTTAGGCAAGGTTTACGGCAATGCTAGCGTGGGGTGTCATACTAAGGTCTACGGCTCTGTTTATGGCTATGCCAAGATCTCCCTGATTATATCGTGATTAGAAGTAATGTATATGGCAATGCAAGAATAAAAAGACATAGCGATTTATATTCGGTTCCCATAAATTGAGAGGTTTATGAAAGTGATGATGTTATCAAGATTGATAAACAGAATAAATGACAGACGTGGAGGGTGCTTCTTTGATGGTTAACGCATCATAAAAGAAAGCTGTGCCAATTGATATGACGCTGCTTTTAAATAGAGGTACTACAGATCATACAAAAGAAGTCAATAATGAATGCATGTATACAAAACGTATCATATTGCAAACGCTCTATTCTATTGATTAAAACTGATCAAAAGGAACGTAAATGACAGATATGATCTTTAATCACTCATTTGAATTACAGAACCTATAAACACTTTTTTATGGCTATAAAACGTATTAAGAATAACGCTCTCATTTTTGAGGTGGTCATTTGACACAAAGTACATTATCAAAATGTCTCAACGCTTGGTAGGTTCATATCAAGACTCTCAAGAGAAAATGCGTATTAAGTGAATATTTGTAACAAAACCCGTTGTTTACATTTACGAACATTGGTTTTTAAAAGCAGCTTTTCATAAGACAATAAACAACCGCTTTTTATAAAATCTAAGGCTTTTAAACTGTTATAAATCTAGGTTTTAAATGTATTTATAGAGATATCATTTTATGTCTCTAAACGTTTAAACGTTCATTTAGTGAGGTTCTCATAAGCGTATTTTCACTTTGCATTTAAACTTAATTTCTCTGCAAATAAGCCGGTCCATATTTGGGCTGGCAAAATTAACCAGCTCAAATTCGAGTTCGTTAACTTTAGAATAGAGCATTCTTTAAACATTGTCGCTTTTGACTCAAAATTGAGTAAAACACCATGCCTTTGTAATATGATTGCAATCCTTTTGAAATTTATCTACTTATCTTTGTCTTAATAAGTATACTCAAATTTGAGGGGACTTCATTTGGTTTCGTATTTTAAAACTGTAACTTTTAAAACGTTTTTTGCTTGTTTTCCTGCATTATATCATTAAAAATCTTTTGATTTCTACGACATAACATTATCAATTTCATTACCTGTTGTGATGATAGTATCTATATAATGTCTGCTTATTATTGACTAACTTTTTAGTAAGCGGCGCTTTAAAATCGACTTGTCTTTAAATCCTTTTATGTGCCCTTAATGAATTAAAACCTATTCTATGATAGTTTCAAATGATTATTTCTTTTAAGGTTTAGCTCAAAAAAAGAGTAAACCCCATACCATTTTTTAAACGCATGCAATTTATGTTATCGATAATTTCAAACGATTACGTTTTTAATAATGCGATTTGTGTGTGATAAAAACGTATCATAAAATTTATGAACTGTTATGAATGATAGCTGCGTTCACTTCATTTGAATGTTTACATGCGTTTTATGGTCTATCCATACATGGTAATTGTTTATGAAAATGGTTAATTAAATCACGTATAAAAGTGTAGATTTTAAATGGGATTCATATAGAATAATTTCACGCAAACTATTGACTTTATTATATTTTTATGAATAAGATTCCATCTCGTTTAGACGTTGCAAAAGAAATCACCAAAGACCTTATTGATAAGATTCTTCTCTTACACGGCATTATCACTTTTGTTTGCAAAAATCTGCTTCGCTTTTGACTTTTGATATGGATACAACCTCTTTTGAGGTAGAGCAAAGAATTTTTTAATCATGGAGAGTGCAACAGTGTTCTTCAAAAATCTTGATTGGTCTGTTGAAAAAATTAAAGAGTTAGATAATTATTCAGCACGTTATCAACTACCAGATTGTGAAGTACAAATTCTTTATAATGACGCAATTATCAAAGGTTATCCGTAATTTGATGTTGGAGTTTCGATTAGTACTGGTATTTTATCTGCAATTGATCCCTATCAATTCTCAGCACTTACAAGATCTACAACTTGATTTTTATAAAAAGGGGTTGAGAGTTTGTGAAGAAGGAATATATGCAGATTGGTTGGAATTAAGCTTGATTATGTCTTGAAATAGGCGATAGAAAAAATTGATCTTCATAAATGCTTTTATTTCAGATATGGAGCACCATCTTGGCGAAAGAATGAAGTTGGAGGCACATAAAGGTTATCAAGGTATATGATGCAGATTATAGCTTACTTCATATTGGTGCACTGTCTTTATTGGGTGATGTTGCAACCTTACAATCTTATTATCAAAGTTTCAGTGCAGAGGATCATTTAGGCTTTGATGAAAATACCCAACAGATTCATCTGAACGTGCATTGGCTTTAGTCAAAGAAGTGGTGAAATCTAAGCAGCTCAGCTACGCTTTAATTAAAAAGTAGCAAAAATATGAGCTATCTAGAAGAAAAACAAAGTTCTTAATAAGAGCTTTCCAGAGAGGTGGAGTTTCATTCTTGCAAGGAAAAAAATAGCTAAATTTATCGAAACAAAAGCTAAGGAATAGCTCCTTAAGAAATATCAAGAAGATCTAAAAAGATTATAGGAGCCAGAGTCTGGTTTAAAGATGCCATCATCAGTTGAGTGAACTCAACAATGGTGGAGTTTTATCCATTGGCGGAAATCTGATGTTTGAAAGAGGCTTTCTTGATGTGAAGGTAATATTGTAATAAATAATTATTATAAATCAATATATTGTATATATTCATTGTTTTGAGATTAATGACCATTGACAAATAATTTTGCACCATTTTCTCTCTCCCAGCTTTTCGTCAATCATCAATGAAAATTTTTTATAATGGAAAGTTCATTGATAATATAACTTTTGTATGTCATTATTTTACGCTTAAAAAAATATAAAAATAATGAAATGCAATTGAGTTATCAACTGCTTATTCTTTTCAATTTTTAATCATAAAAAAATCTTTTTATTCATTTTGCTTGTAAAAAGAACTAGCTTTTTTCTGGTGATACAAGTGGAGAAATAAGGATTTTAGATATGTTTCTGCGTTCCATTTCAATCACTTTAAAGTGTAAACCATCAGTTTCAAAGCTTTCTCCCTCATTTGGTAAATGACCAAACTGCCAAAGCATAAAGCCTGCCAGAGTCGTATAACGATCTGCTTCATCCACAAGGTTACGCCCAAGATAACCACTTAAACGGCGGATATCAGCATATCCCTCAACAAGAAGACTGCCATTTTCAAGTTGTTCTGCGATCATGAGTTCTTCATCGTCATCAGGAAAGTCTCCTGCAATAGCTTCAAGAATATCGGTTGGTGTTGCAATTCCTTCAAAAGATCCATGCTCATCAACAATAATTGCAAGCTGAATCGAAGAATGACGTAATTGCTCCATCAATCGTAAAACACTTGTATTTTCATGAACAACGAGGGGTTCTCGCATAGCTTTTTTCCAATTAATCTTTTTCCCCTCAGCCAAATTCAAAAGAAGATCTTTTGTCAACGCAACGCCAACAAATTCATCCACTTTTTCACGCGCAAGAATTAAGCGGCTATGTTTAACCTTTTGTAATTCTTCACGCATTTCATTTTCATCAGCATTTAAATCTAACCACTCAATCTCATTACGCGGCGACATGATAGAGCGAACAGGGCGATCAGCTAAATCGAGAACACCACGAATCATCTCCTTTTCTTCTGGTCTAAACAACTCAGAAGCTGCGGCCTGTTCAGCAATAACATCTACAGTCTCAGCAAGGTGACTATCTTTGCTTCCTCCTCCTAAGAGCCTCAAAACAGCATCAGCTGTTCTACTGCGTAGATCATTCGTTTTAATCATTTTTTCACGGTTACGACGTCCAATTTGATTAAAAGCTTCGATGAGAACAGAAAAACCAATAGCAGCATACAAATACCCTTTTGGAATATGAAAACCAAATCCTTCAACAATGAGAGTAAAACCAATCATCATCAAAAAACCAAGACAAAGGATTACAATAGTGGGATGACGATTAATAAAACGCATAAGAGCACCAGATCCGCACATCATTACTCCCATAGCAGCTATGACTGCGATATACATAACTGCTGCCTGCTCTTTTGCAATCATACCTGTTGCGGTAATAATACTGTCTAGTGAAAAAACGGCATCCAGCACCACGACTTGGACGATTACTTGCCAAAAAACAGCATAACCAACGCCTGTTTTTCTTTCATGTGATACTCCTTCTAACCTTTCATGTAATTCTAGCGTTCCCTTTGCGAGCAAAAAGGCTCCACCACCGATTAAAATAAAGCTATGCCAACTAAATACAAAAGATGAAAGTGAAAGAATGACCCTATCGAGTCTCATAACCCATCCAATAACGGTAAGAAGGAAAAGCCGCATAATTAATGCTAAAGTAAGACCTATAAAGCGTGCGCGGTCACGCAAATGCAGTGGCAATTTTTCAGCTAAAATTGCAATAAAGATAAGGTTATCTATTCCTAAAACAATTTCGAGAAAAACCAGCGTGATCAAACCAAACCACGCATGGGGATCAGTGATCCATTCCATCATTCCTTACCTTTTAGAAGCTTAAAAGCGCGCGATTGACAAAAAAAATTCATAGTCTTTTATTCGTATATTGGATCATGAACATTGAATGTAAAAAACTTATATTCAAAGAAAAAAACAGCACAATATTGCTTGAATGCATGTGATTGTTGATAAAACAAAATGATGCCCCATCCCGCTTACAACCACAAGAAGGTTCCTCTAATTTTCGCTCGGGCATTATGCTCGATAATCCTCTAACTATAGGTTCTGTATAACAATCAGAACATTTATTTATAAAGCTTCTTATAATGGGTTTATTTTTATATAAGATCAAGTGGTGAATATCATATTTTTAACCTTACAGACAATGAGTTTATATAACAAACAACAAAATATCTGGACATCTATCCTTAGGAGCGTTATAGAAACGCTCATTCTCGTCTTTTGAGAAGCTTATGGGTGATTAGCTCAGTCGGTAGAGCAGCTGACTCTTAATCAGCGGGTCGTGGGTTCGATCCCCTCATCACCCACCATTTTATTTTATACCGTAAATAACTTATTGATTGCGTAATTTTTTTTAAGGTACGAGTTGCTAAATAAAATTGGGCAGTAGGATTTCCCCATATCTGTTTGTTTAAAAGTGAAGATTGTTGATATAGCTTAGTCATCGGTGTTTGTACTTTTTAGGGGACTCAAAGAACTTCCAAAGGACATTTAAAGATCTTTTAATGCGTATTGTTTCTTTTTTTAAGTTGCAATTGGTAAGGAGAAGCCTCTTACCGACAATTGTGTTATTTAAAGGGGTATAAAAATCAACAGTTTTCACTTCTTTTAATATAAATTGATTAAATTTTTTTTGGATTTTTAGCATATTGTTTAAAGACAGAAGAAACTTTACACTTTAGTTGTGTCAGCAGCGTGGATATTTTTTGATAACTCTCCCGCTTAAACAAAAAACTTCTGTAACAATCATCAGTATTCCAAGAGGGTAAATCAAGCTAAAATAAAGTAGTTAGCTGGACATACAAGTAATAAAATTAGATCAGTTTAATTGTTTAAAGCTAATACCTGTTAAACGAAAGACAATAAACTTTAATGAGGCTTAAAGTTTTAAAATATTAAGCTGTGTGGTTACGCTATGCTGTCTTTCCGTTAGCTAAACCTCTAAAAATATAAATATTAAGAAAGCCACACAGATTCATTATAATATATTGATTTATAAAGAATTGATTATTCTTTATTTAAAAAAAACTTTACTATCATAAACTTCTTTTGTTTCAATCCCTCTTATAATGAATTAATTAAAATCATTCATTTTTGCATCATAAATGGGATTAATGTGTGGATAAAGACTATTGAAGAAAGGCATAAAAATAATTCTTATTAATGTTCTTAAGTGCTAAAAGTTATCATAACATTGGAAAAATAGTATAATGGCACAGGCTTGCTCTTTTATTAAGTATAAAGATGATGGTGCAACAATAGCTTTACTATTATACCATTTATGGGTATTGTTGTGTAATGGAGAAGAGCGTTGAAAGAGGTTTCTTAAAAAAGATATGTAAATTGGCAACACGATGGTGTTTTGTTCTTTTATAGGTACATAAAAAAAGAAGTCATTGATAGCCTTTTATTTATTCAGGTGGTGTTTTGGGGGCTCTTTTCCAATATTGTTGCGCCTCAAAAATGACGACCACAAATAATGAAAGGATGAGCGGTATAATCAAATAAAACATTCTAAAGACAATAAGTGCTGCAATAACATCGGTTGGATTTATATTGGGCATGCCTGTTATGAAAAGAGCTTCAAGAACTCCTACTCCTCCTGCTGGAGCATTAGAGAGAAGAGTTATCGTAAAAGACGCTAGGAAAACACCAAGAACAGAGATAAAATGAATATCTGCGTTATGTGGGAGAACAGCATATATAATTCCTGCTGCTCCTAAAAGCTCTAGAGGGCTAATGAGAAGCTGTTGAATAACAATTTTCAGTCGTGGATAGGAAAGTTGAATTTTCTTCCCCAAGCGTAAGGGCTTTAACTGAAGCCAGCTGCCAAACGTATAAAGTGCTATACAGCTGAGTAAAATTGCTCCAGCCGTTGTTCCGAGCCATTCAGGAAGTTCTTTATGAATGAGGGTGATAATTTCGGGTTGCAGCACCAAAACGATTCCCAAAAGTAAGATTGTGCCGATTACAAAAGTAAAAGAGCAAAAACCTACTAATATTGCGATTTCTGTTCCGTTTAATCCTTTCATTTTATAGGCGCGATAGCGTACAACGGCACCAGAAAAAACTGAAGCACCGATATTGTGTGAAAGAGCGTAGGTTGTAAATGAACATATAGCGATAAAAATCCAAGAAATTTTATGGCCTAGATGTTGCAAGGCAATTCGATCATATCCAGCAAGAGCAGCATAAGCTAGGAGAGAACATAAACAGGCTAATAACCAGTGCTGTGCATTTAAATTGCTCAAGCGCTCCAATACATCCCCAAATGAAATGGCAGAGAGCTTCATATAAAGAATTCGAATAGATACCAGCATTGCTAAGATACCAATCAATGGCCATATAAATTGCTTTATTTTCACGATTCTGTATCCATTTTATGTTTTCTGTAAATTTTCATGATTGAGCATATTCCTTACAGATCTTCGTTCTGTTATATACTCTATAATACCATTGGCAATTTCTTCATCATCTGTTACTACAACATCAGCACCTAAATCAATGAGATATGTTGTTTCTGTGTCGGATAATGCATGTGTGATTATCTGGATATCTTTCTTCATATCACGGATATTCACGATACATTCTCCTACTTCAATGGTACTTCGCATTGTAATAACAACTTTATGTGCATTATTTATATTTGCTGCGTTCATTATTTCTTGTTGAATGATATTGCCGCAAATAGCCTCAAAGCCATCTGCAATCGCTTTATCAGAGAGGCGTTTTGATTCTTCTACGATCACTATAGGTTCACCTCTATTTATTAAAGATAATGCAACACACTTACCGATACGACTATAGCCAATAATTACGATATGGTTGTTTTTTAAGGTCATCGGTAAAAAATCTTGGTCAGGATCTTGTGGATCAATATCAATAATTGTTTGGGTATTTTGTGAAGATGCAGAATTTTTTTCTAGACGTTTTTTAATTTTATTACAGGCAATGAAAACAAGAGGATTGAGCAAAATAGAAAAAATTGCTCCTCCAAGAATTAAATCATGAGCGTCATTGTTTAAAAGTCCTAAGCTTAAACTTAAACCAGCAAGGATAAAGGAAAATTCTCCGATTTGGGCAAGGCTTGCAGAAATAGTCAAAGCTGTTGCATTAGAATAGCGAAAAGCTTTAACGATGAAAAAGGCAACAGCAGATTTTCCGATTACGATAATGAATAAGGTTGCTAAGAGAGGGAAAAAATGAGTTAAGAGTTTCTCGGGGTCAAATAACATGCCTACAGAAACAAAAAAGAGAACAGAAAAAGCATCGCGCAGTGGTAAAGATTCTTCCGCGGCACGGTGGCTTAATTCTGATTCGCTCATGACCATACCAGCAAAAAAAGCACCAAGAGAAAGAGAAACTCCAAATAAATGAGCGGCTCCGAAAGCTACTCCTAATGCAATAGCAAAGACGCTAAGACGAAATAATTCACGTGATCCCGATTGTGCGCTCATTTTTAAAAGCCATGGGATAACGCGTCGCCCAATGACGAGCATAAGTGCAATAAATACAATTACCTTCAGGATGGTGAGACCAAAAATACCCCAAATACTTAAATCCAACCATTGAACAAGAGGATCCAACGCTTCTTTTTTGGTATTGCTGAGGGCACTTGCCAAGGAAGGGATGAGGACAAGTATAAGGACCATTGCTAAATCCTCAATAATCAACCATCCAACGGCAATGCGTCCTTTTTCTGTTTCAATAAGATGACGCTCTTGCAAAGCACGTAGCAGGATAACGGTACTTGCTATGGATAAAGCAAGACCGAAAATCAAACTACCACTAAAGCCCCATCCCATAATCAGACCAAGGCACAAACCTAGAAAAGTAGAAAATGCCATTTGTGCAATAGCAGCGGGGACAGCAATAGCTTTGACAGATAAAAGGTCTTTTAATGAAAAGTGGAGCCCAACACCAAACATCAGCAAAATAATACCAATTTCAGCAAGTTGATTAATGATGACGGAATCTATTTTAAATCCGCCTGTATTGGGTCCCACAATAACACCAGCTAACAAATAGCCTACAAGGGGTGAAATACGTAAACGGCTAGCAATCATTCCCAAGAGAAATGCTAAACATAAGCCTGCAACAATAGTTGTGATAAGTGGTGTGTCGTGGAGCATGGATTATTTACTATTCTTGATCAAAAAGCGAATGAATGAAAACGACTATATTTCTATGAGAAGAGAGGCGAGATGTACCATACGCATTAAAGGGCATTTTTATTTCACTTTGATATTTGCACGATTATTTCGCTCACGCCACCAATTTCCTAGCAGGAGTAAAATAGGAGCAGCAATAAAGATAGAGGATGATGTTGCAATAATAATCCCAAAGACCATGGGTAATGCAAAATTATGAACAGCACTTCCACCCCATATCGCCATGGGGAGCATCGCAAGAATTGTTGTGGCTGATGTAAAAAAACAACGTACAAGAACCTGATTAATTGACAGATCAATCAGCTCGCGCAACGGCATTTTTTTATAAAGACGCATATTTTCGCGCATCCTATCATAGACGACAACTTTATCATTTATAGAATATCCAACAATTGTTAAGAGTGCGGCGATAGCCGTTAAATTAAAATCAAATTGAAATAAAGCAAAAAAGCCAATCATTTTTGTGGTGTCTAGAATGAGAGTGATAATTGCTCCAATGGCAAAGAACCACTCGAAGCGTAACCATATATAGAGAGACATGGCAATAGCCGCAAGAATAACAGCAGTAAAAGCAGCTGTGGCAAGCTCACCTGAAATTTTGGGACCAACAACTTCTATTTGATCGAATGTGGTATCGGGATAGATATTTTGTACAGCTGTTTTGACCTTATCAATGGCGGTGGTTTGTTGTGCTTCGCCACCGCTTTGTTTCTGCATGCGAATTAATACGGTATTTTCGTTATCAATATTTTGCAAGGTAACTTCACCAATATTAAGAGTAGAAAGCTTGGAACGCAGAGTTGCTAGATCTGCTGGTCCTTTCGTGGTAATACTCATTTGGCTTCCGCCAATGAAATCAATACCAAAATTCAATCCAGGCTTAAAAAAGAGAAAAACTGAAGCCATTGATAAAACAATTGAGACGCCAATACCAATGAAACGTGCTTTCATAAAGTGGAAAGTTGTGTTTTGTGGCATGATGTTGAAAGCAGAGTGAATATGCAATTTTTTAATTTTCCATTTACGAACGATCCAAATCATGATGATGCGTACAATGGTGATATTTGTAAACATGGAGATGATAATACCAAGCAACATTGTTACGGCAAAACCACGAACGGGACCGGTCCCGAACCAAAATAGTAAGACGGTCGCTATAATTGCTGTAACATTTGCATCAACAATGGTTGCAAAAGCGTGTTTAAATCCACGATCTAGGGCTGCAAAAGCACCCACACCTTTTCGACTTTCTTCACGGATACGTTCATTGATAAGGATATTAGCATCAACGGCAATACCGATGCCTAAAATAATACCAGCAATACCAGGCAGCGTAAGCGTAGCTCCCAAAAGACTCAGTGCAGCAAATGTTAAAATTGTGTGCAGAGCTAGTGCTATATTGGCAATTAATCCCCAAATACGATAGAGAAGAAAAATAAAAATTGCAACAAGAATAAAGCCAATTATGCCGGTGTAAAGTCCCATTTGGATAGCATCAGCACCAAGATTTGGACCTACGGTTCTCTCTTCAATGACCGTGAGTGGTGCGGGGAGGGAACCAGCACGAAGCAGAGCAGCCAGAGTTGAGGCTTCTTTGGGGTCAAAGTTTCCTGTAATTTGACCTTGTCCATTGGGAATGACACTATTGATGGTCGGAGCGGTTAAAACTTTATTATCCAGAACAATGGCAAAAGGACGGTTAATATTTTGTCGTGTTATATCGGCAAATATTTTTGCACCAGCGGAATCTAGCGTAAATGAAATAATGGAACGTCCTGGTATTTGGGGGTCAAAACCTGCACGGGCATCTTTCAGGACATTTCCATCTAAAGCAATTTGATCATAAATTGCATAATGTTGTGTTGCATCAGTGTATCCAGGGAGAATAGAAACACCTATAGGGGGGTTATTGGGGTCCACATTAGAAGGAACAAGATGAAAACTCATCTTAGCGGTTGTTCCTAAAAGATCACGCAGTTGTTTTGGATCTTGTAGTCCAGGCAATTGGACCATAATACGATCATTTCCGACCTTTTGGATGGCTGGTTCTGAAACACCAACTTGATCTATACGACGACGGATGATTTCTAAGCTTTGTTCAATAGCATTGCTGACACGGTCTTTTATACCAGCTTCTGTTAATGTGACGCGGAGAGTTTCATTTTGAGCACTGATCGTGATGTTATGTTCTGTTGTGCCAAAGCTACTGTGTATGGGGGTTATTAATGTTTTCAAAGCAGAGAGTGCTTTTTCAGTTTGCGATGGGTCAGAAATAAGGGCAATAACGCTATCTTCAACGATACGCACACTTGAGGTGCGGATTTGTTTTTCACGCAATACATTGCGCACATTGCTTAAAACTATATGTAACTGATCGCGTTTTAACGTTTTGCTATCAACCTCGAGCAGGAGAGAAGAGCCTCCTTGAAGGTCAAGACCAAGTGCTACACGGGTGTCGGGTAAGAATTTCGAGTTTTTAACTTGTTCGTGTGAAAATAAATTGGGTAAGGCAACATAAATGCTGCTTAAAAGAATAAAACAATAAAGGGTAGTTAACCAACCAGGTGTACGCATGATATATTCCGTAAATAGGCAATCTAACAGTTATTCAAAGTTAAAAGCACAAGTAAAATAAGATGATCGTTTTTATATTCAAGGAAGAGAATTAAGTATGTTCATTGGGAGGAGCGCGTTTATTTGAGAAATATTGTGTTTTAACGTTGCGAAATCGTGTGTCAACAGCTGGAATCTTTATTAAAAAGAAATCCAATGTTAGGATTTTTTGAAAGGTCCTCATAAAAATAGATTCTGTATGGAGTGTTACAAGTTTTTTGTTTTCAGTTGTGGTAACATTCACCTGATCACACTTATGATGTAAATCAAATCTATTCGTTTTAATGACATTATTGGTGTGTGATTGTTTGATTAAATAAGCACGCGTTTCTAGGTTGCTCGTCAAGAATACACCTAAACTGGATAGAAAAATCCAGGTTGTCAAAGGAAGAAAATCTTCTTTTTTGCAATAAAGGTGCAAAAAAAACATGCTAGAGTGCCTTCTTTAATCTTATTGAGTTCAGCTTATTTATCATTCTTTTATCTTATTACCAGTATTATAGGATAAGGGAAAGCTTTTATAAGATTATTCTATAAAAGTTGAAAATATCTACTTTATACCATATTTAAAAGAGAAAAATAAAATCCCTTTTGTGCTCATAAGGTAGATATGTATTCATTTTGTAGAAAAAACATCCACATACTTTTCCTTCTTTTGGGGATTATCTTTGTATTTAATTCTGGTGCATGGGGTAATAGGGGGGCACAAAATACAATTGTCGAACAAACGATAGCTTCTTATTCAGTTGATGAAATTATTCTGCAACAACAGTTGATTATTAAGACTCTTGAAGAAAATACTGAAACTTTAAAAAGAGATTTTGACAGAAAGCCAGAAGATGAGCGTGCTTTAGAAGAATTACGGTTACGTGCACAAGATATCAGTGAACGTGCTATTGAGGCAGCATTTGTTTTGCGTCCTCCTCTTAATGAGATTAATACACTTCTTGATCAATTAATGGAGCTCCATCGTGACGTGAAAAAACTGAAAAGCTCTGTGAAGGAATATTCCTATTTGATAGAGCAAAAAGCTAAAATTAACAGTATCATGCTTCGTTTTGAAGCAATTTTCTTAGCGGCAAATAGAATAGCTGAACTTTCTATTTCTCAATCTCGGGAGCTTTTTAAACGCACGCTTACGTATAGGCTTGAGTTTTCGATTCCGATGGTTAAACATCTCGTCCAAAAAACAAAAGAGGCTTCATCAGATTTTCTTGTGTTGTTAAATTCTTGGTGGAATTTTATATTTTACTTCAAGTTTTTACAACTATTTCTTTGCTTTTTAATTCCACTTTTTATTACTTTGGGACTTTCGTATTTTTCTCAAAAAGTTCTTGTTCATGTGTATTGCCACTTTACGAAGTCTAATGAGGAAATATCTTATTTACAACGCTTATTGATCGCCTTTATTTCAGTTCTCTTACCTTCACTTGTATGTATTCTTTGCGTTTATCTTGTGTTGTTTTTGTTTCGTAGTTTTAACTTAGATCTAGGTAAGCTTACAACAGTTTTTGATATGATAGGTTGTCAAATTATTTTATTATTTTTAATCAATCGATTAGCGGTTGTTCTTCTATCATCGAATAGGCCCCATGTAGGTCTTCTCAAGATTACATCATCGTCTGCTTATCAATTAGTGATTTTACTCACTTCTTTAGGGGGTATTTTGGCATTTGACGCTGTTCTTGATAGTATTTATCAAATCATTTCAGCGCCTCTATCTTTAACAATTGCTAAAAGTTTTATTGCTGTTTTTCTTGTAGCGATATTGCTATTTATAATATCATTTGTACCTTTGCGGTTTAGACGTAGGCGTGTTCAAGAAGAAAAAAAAGAGCCATACTTTTGGCCATTTTATATACGCATTCCTCTTATTGGCTTGGGGTTACTGCTCTTTGTATTGAATTTTTTAGGTTACGTTGGACTTGCGCGTTTTATTACGCAGCAAATTATGATTGATGGAGCATTTTTAGTTCTCATGTATTTAGGAATACAAAGCGCTCAAGCACTTGGAACTAAAGACCAATTTATGAAAACAACGGTTGGTCATCTTTTGATGCAGAGGTTTCATTTAGAAGAAAAAACGATGAATCAATTGGGAGTTTTTGTGAGCGTTTTTCTCAATTTATTTGTTGTTATATTTTGTGCAATGCCAATTGCTGTACAGTTTGGATTTTCCTATTCTGATTTAAAAGCAGTTTTGTGGCAATCGGTGACCGGTTTTCAGATTGGAAATATTAGTCTTTCTTTGATTTCTCTTGTAACAGGAATTATTTCTTTTTGTGTTTGCTGGTTTCTTATTCGCCGATTTATTGGTTGGTTAGATAATGTGGTGTTGGTTCATGGAGAGTTCGATTCTGGTATACGTAATTCTATCAAAACAGTGATAAGTTATGGAGGCGTTGTTGTATCTTCTTTGACCGGATTATCAATGGCAGGTTTGGATCTTAGAAATTTCGCTCTTATTGCTGGAGGACTTTCACTTGGTATAGGTTTTGGTTTACAGAATATTGTCCAAAACTTTGTCTCTGGACTTATTATTTTAGTTGGAAGACCATTTAAAATAGGGGACTATATAGAATCTGGATCAGTAGGGGGTGTTGTTAAGCGTATTAGTGTGCGTGCAACGGAACTTGAGACAATTCAGCGTAAGACGATTATTATTCCCAATTCAAGCCTTATTAATAACAACGTTAGTAATTGGACACGACGTAATAAAGTAGGACGAATTGATATACCAGTTACTGTATCATCTAAGGTTGCTCCAGAGCATGTTGCTGAAATTTTGTTAGAGATTGCTTCTGCGACAGAAGGCGTTTTAAAAAATCCTATCCCACAGGTGAGTTTTACAGCATTTGATCGTAAGAGTTTTTCCTTTAATTTGGCTATTTATGTGCCTAATATTACCTCATCTTCTCATGTAACCAATGCTCTTCGATTTAGCCTATATAAGCGTTTTGCTGAGGAAGGAATCTTAGAATGCTGAAATATACTTATATTTTGATTACAGTTATTCTATTAAGTATTTTTACCATAACAGCTTTTGCTGCAACAGTGAAGAATACTGATTTAAAGATACAATCTCTTATTGTTGTTGAAGGAAGTATACCTTCAAAAATTTCTTTAAATACTCATCAAACAATTACAATTTGTATGAAGGGATGTTTTATAACTTTTCCTAATAAAGACCGTTTTGCAATAAAGGCAGATGATAATATAGAAATCAGTAGGGGAAGAGCAATTTTTAAATAAAATGATTGAGAATTTTTGTTTGGGGACAAGATTTAGAAGGATAATGATATTGTGTGTAATTAATAATCTCATCCTTTAGAAAATGGTAAAAAAAAGGTATGATTTTAGTATAAAATGGATGTTTTTTTATACTATGTAGAATCTACAGTATGCATTTTGGATGTAAGAATATTGAGGTATTTATAGTATTGTTAATGAACATCGATTTTCTAAAAATAATTACATCATTTTTAGAATTTTTTCATAAAAAAAGGCATAAAATATACTATTTTGTGATTTTTTTGCGGTAATTTTAATACAAAATGTTTTATATTTCCTCCTTTTGACAAGATAATATGTATTTTTATTAAATATTTATTATTTGAAGTAATCATTATTATAATATTTTAAAATTTATTTGATAATATTAAATTTTGATGTAATGATATATTAATATAGTAATAGATTTAAATGTAACTATAAAGGAGTACATGCGATTTTGCAGCATAAGATTTTATAAAACTTTGTTTTTCTAAATGTGATTTTTGATTATATTTAAATTTAGAAATGGGGTATAATTTTATGAATACAAAATTTATAACAGCATCTGTTTTTTCTTTGATTTCACCTTCTATAGTACAGGCTGCAGATGTGGTGGCTCACGAAGAGCCAGTACATGTTGCCTCAGAAGTTGTTGCTTCTTCACCTTTTTCTTGGGGAGGTGTTTATTTCGGGGGGCAAGTTGGTGGCTTTTCAAGTAAGATTTCTGCAACAGCGCCTGATGTTAATATTCCTCTCTATCCTGATGAGGGTAGTAAAAGTAAACCATGGATACCTGTCGAGAAACAGCATATGCCCGATCTTTCTGGGTTTATAGGTGGTTTTTATGCGGGTGTTAATTTTGATCTCGGTAATAATTTTATTATGGGGATTGATACGGATATCATTTTAACGGAAAAAAAGGATACAAAAACAAGATTTCATGCAGATGAATCGAGTGCTGGTGGAACTGAAGGATTGGGCACTGAAGGATCGGGTAGTGATACTGAGGAATTAGATACAGAAGAAAAAAGTCGAAAAAAGGCAAAAATTGTCAGGAGACAGGGCAGAGGCTTTTCTCGCTCTTCTGCAGAGGATAAAGAAGAGAAAGACAGTTTAACTTTTAATCATACGTTAAAACAAAAATGGACAGGTGCTACACGGGTGCGTGTTGGGTTTTCTGCAGGGCGTGTGATGCCTTATATTGCTGGTGGTGTTGCTTATGGACAGTTTCAGGATATTTTGTCGACAGTAATTACGGGAGGTGAGCCATTTAATAGGACATCGGATGTAACAAAAACGATGATTGGTTATACTCTCGGTGGTGGTGTTGATTTTGCAATGACAGACCATCTTGTTGTGCGTGCGGAATATCGTTACTCAGATTTTGGTAAAAGGAAATTTAAAGACGAGATTGAAGTTAAGTATAAGACGAATGATTTTCGCGCAGGAATAGCTTACAAATTCTAATTTTGTAGGATAAAGGAGCTTAAATTTAAGAGGTCCTATTTCTTTGATAGGGCCTTTATTTTTTAATTTTATGCATTGTAAACACTATTTTATGGTGAAAAAAAAAGGGGGCTTTGACTTTGAGTGAGAATGAGGAGGTAAGGAAGAGTTACTCAGCTTCTTAATTGTTAAGAATAAAAAATTTTTAGTTCACGAGGTGTGGTTGAAACATTTGTTGGCAAAGAAGGATTGCTTCGTCTTTCATATTATTACAGTTATCACTTTATAATACCGTTATAGAGTTGCAAACAGTAAACTTAAAGAGAGTTTTTACTATCTAAGTAATGAGAAAATAAAGAAAATTCACATAGAGTGGTGCGGACGGCGTGCACGTTTGTGCAACAATTTTTTCTTCCCTTAGAACTCTCTACAATATCACCTGATAGCACAGTTTATCTTTTTTCTGTTTAATAACTAATTGTTTTTATTTTATTTTATTTATTAGATTGCCTTTTATATATAATCTTGGTACCAGATGAAAGTGCTCCAAGTGCAATTCAAAAGGTGGTTTTTAAAAGGTGGTTCGAAGAACGTGATAGACTGTCTGTCTTATCTGTAAAAAATCTATCTAAAGGAAAATATGCTGACAGAGCTGGTTTATGGCTTATCAAAACTACACCAGATCAAGGATGATGGGTTTTTAGGTTTGACCTCAATATAAATACGACGAGAAATGGGATTAGGCTCTTGTCGCAATGTATCTTTAAAAGAAGCACTGTTCAAAGCTTTAGCTTGTCGTGATCTTTTAGATCAAAGAATTGACCCGATTCGCCGAAAACAAAAAGAAAATTTACGTCGAGCAGGGGGGTATTTCTTTACGAGAAATTGCCTCTAGTACTTTTGAAGCCAAAAAAACGAATTGAAAAATGAAGGAAAAGCAGCAAGCTGGTTAACACCTCTTGAGTTACATGTTTTTTCTAAACTTGATGATACGCCAATCATTGAACTGACGCAAATTGATATAAAAGGATGCATTTTTCCCATTTGGAAGACAAAAAACGAAACAGCAAGTAAAGCTTTATCCCGCTTGAATATAGCTATAAAACATGCGGTGGCACTTAGTATAGATGTGGATATGCAATTAAAAGCAAAAGCTTTATTAGAAAAGTTTATTCAAAATGCCCCAAATATTCCAGTTATGCCATGGAAAGAAATGCCTAAGTTTTTTCAATCTTAAAATGATGAGCTTGTATCACATCTAGCTTTAAAACTTCTTATTTTGACGGTTTTTTTATACCAATCAGGCATATTTAGAGATTTATGGATCAATATGGATTATCCCAAAAGAAAATATGAAGAGAATTGTTGGAAAGGTTTCTGATTTTCATGTGCCGCTTACAGCTGAAGCGCTTGCTGTTATTGAAAAAGCAAAAAATGGTTTTTTATTTGTTGAGAGTTTTGGAAAGCCTATATCTGATGTAGCACTTCCTAAATTCATGAAAGACAAAGGTTTTGATTATAGACTTCATGGTTTCAGATCGATTCTGCGGGACTGGATAGCAGAGACAACGTCAACACCATTTGAAATTGCAGAATCTGTTCTTGCGTATTCAGTTGGGAATTCAGTGACAAAGGCTTACATGCGGACGGATTTTTTAGAATAGCGCCGTGTCCTCTTAGAACAATGGGCGTCTTTTATATCTGGAGAGGCTTGATAATTGTTATGTCTATTGTCGCGTCAGGTGTCTAAGAAACATTTAAGCGATTAGCGGATAGATTACGATATAATCTCTCTTTCCTCGCTTTAAAAGCGGGGAGGGGGTAAAGCTTTCAGTTTTTGGTTAGCCACTGTTTTATAATGTGCAAAGATATTGTCTATCGCATCCATAAGGTGTGCAAAATCAAGGATAAGCAAAAAGAGGATGAATGCTATCCACTTCATCAAACGAGACATCATTTTTACGCTTTTGTAGGTGATGATGATTTCTTGAAGGATTTCTTTTTCTGCTTCTGTAAGCTCTGTATCGTCTTGTGTTTTTTTCTAGCCATGTTTCCACCCACACACGCGTTCACCTAGATTATTGTGCTTTAAGATCTCTCTTGCTAAATTGGAACTGATGGCGTTCAGATCTTTCTTGTCTAAATAAATTGGCAACCAGCCAACACAAGAAGAAGCATATTTATTTGTCGTGCAACCAACGAGAGAGAGCAGCACGCACATCAGCATCACTTTTTTGATTAATTTCATTTTCTGCCTCAAGACGGGTTGTGGCTGCTTTTAAAGCTTTTTCTGTTTGCTTTTGTTGCTCTGCTTTTTTCCCAAGATTAAAAGCTCTTGCTAAAATCATAAAAAAAGCGGCTAAAGCCGCGCCTGTCACCATCAGATTTCTTTTCATCCATAAGATCATAGACGATGCTCCTGAAAGCGTTTAGCAACAAAGAAAATACCAGCACATGCGGCTAAAATCATAATGGTGGCCAAAGCCCATTGGATTGGTCCATTTCCTGCTAATAAGCCTCCAAGCCCAGAAAAAGAACCAATAATCGGTGCAAGGGCTTCGGCTTTGAAAACCCCCGTTGGTGCTTGCGTTTCTACTGTTTGATAATTGGAGGAAACAAAAGCCCCTTTCGCCCATAAGCCTGTTTCTGCCGGCACACGCCGGTGTGCGAGACCTTCAAGACGCTTACCGGCCTGCTTTGGTCCATTTCTGTAGCTCGGCAGGGACAGCTTCATATTCACCTTGATTGATCTTTTTTAACAGTGTCGAGTTACAAAAGGCTCCTGTTCCTACATTATAGCAAAAGGACACTAACGCCGCGAATTGTTCATCCGTTAATGAAACTGTAACAGCGCGTTCAACAGCATTTTCAAATTGTCTTAAGTCTTGGCAAAGAAGTTCTTCTGCTTGCTTTTCAGTGATTGTCATGCCTTCGTAAATAAAAGGCTTTCCAGCACTGTTTGTATGTCCATAACCTATTGTCCATACCCCAATGGCATCTTTATAGGCGTTTAAACGCAAACCTTCCCATTGTTTAATAAGTGCAAGTCCTTCTGATGATATTTTTCGCATATGCTTCTCCATAAAAAAAGCTCCGCAAAAAGCAGAGCTGGATTAAAAAATTGATATTTTTCCCATGTGAAAGGATGGCTTGTTAAAACCTATGTAGCTTGTTCATTGAAACAAAAGAATGTATTTGACATTATTTATTCTGTAGCATATAAACTACAGATGTTTATTGTTAAAAATAACACACTATTTTACAGAGTGGTTAGACTCGTTAAAAGACAAACAAGTGCAAAAGAAAATTGCTGCACGTATTTTCCGCCTTGAATATGGGCTTCTAGGAGACGTGAAATATTTCCGTGGCATTGGTGAACTAAAAATAAATTATGGACCAGGCTATAGGATTTATTTTGTAAAACAAGGGAAACAAATCATTTTGTTATTAAATGCTGGTGATAAATCCACACAACAAAAAGATATCGAAAAAGCCCTTCAATTAGTAAAGGAAATGAAACATGGAAATTACTAAATTTGATGTAAGTGAATATTTTAATACGCCTGAAGACTTTAAGATCTTATTAGATGATGCTTTAGAAACCAAAAATAGTGGCTATATTGCACATGTATTAGGTATTATTGCGCGTAAACAAGGAATGACAACTGTTTCTCAAGAGACAGGACTAAATCGCGAGTCTCTTTATCGTTCTTTAAGCGATAAAGGTGATCCACGACTTTCTACTTTTCTTAGTGTTTTGAGTGCTTTAAATTTGCAGATTAGCTTAACACCTATCCAAAATAATTGTAAGGAACAAGCAGCTTTAGAAGAAGCATCTTGACTACCTCCCCATTGTTGATAACGGGGAGGGGAGTTCTGTTTTTAAGTTAAGCAACCTTTTTAATGGGGCTTTCTAAATCTGGTTCGGAAGCTTTCAAAAAAGGATTCATAGCCATGGGAAACTCTGAAGCTCCGAAATCTGTAAGAACTGCCAGAATCTTTGTAAAATTGGGCACTTCATCTTGAAGTTCTAAAATCAAAGCTTTTTCCACCACGCCCATGACCTGCACCAGCGTGTTACAATCCTCATCTCCAACACTTTGATGATTGGAAAATTGAGCCAACGCTATCCACAAATTGCATAAGAAGTCGACACTGCTATTCATTGCACACCCCCAAAGATTTGCTCTCTCAAACATGCCAATCCTCTGGATGTAATTTTTGTTGAAGGGAGCACTCTTTCTGTACCATCTGGTCTTTGAATGGTGATAGCAGGACAGTCCATGAAACCTTTTTTGATTTTGTCCTCAGTAAGGAATATAATCAACTGTTACAACCCATTTTTTTGCATGGGTTGTTTAGGTTTTGTTAAGAACAGGTGTTGTAAAATTCGCATGTTTAAAACCTTAATTTTACCTATAGATCTAATTGTCTCAAATTTGACTGTATAAAGTGTTTTGTATTTCTAAAGTGGATTTTTCCCCTGTCAAAAAAGTTCAAATTGCTTTATACGGTGCCTTTTTGTCGATTTAAATGCATATACAATCATAAAATGATCAGTACTTTTCACTATTTTGTCGTTTTAAGCCGCCTTTGAATTGCTACTGTTATGTTGCTCTTCACTAGGCTTGCTTATTCTCACGAATGAAATGCGCTTGCCTCCTAAAGCCAAATTACGGGTATTTTCAACTCGTAGCTATGCGGATCATGCATTTGATTTTTAGTCTGTTAGTAAGAGATTTTTGACGAGTGATGAGTTTTCGCCATGCATGTATGGAAGTAATCAAGCAACCAGTATTGTAGGCAATCAAGCGCCTTCTCCTAAGACGTCTGGAGGACACGTTGATACAAACAATAGACGGATGATTTCGCATATCGGTTGTGAGGATGGTTGCGGTT
>NZ_JBHIRR010000009.1:0-67766 GCF_042197325.1 Bartonella sp. AA16NXGY
TTATGCTAAAAGAAGTCATACCATCTTATATACGCTGCTTCTCAAATAATACGATTCCAACTCAATGATTGATCATCAAAAATTGCGATTTTGAGCAGAAAAGAAAAAGAGGCTTTAAATGATCTTTGAAAGGTCTTTGAAGACCCTTTGAGAACACCTTAAAAACTCTTTGAAAAAAATAAATTGGTACAAAACCTAGTGGCAAAATATACAAAACCTGCTGGCAAGCTACAGTGGCAAAATATACAAAAACCGCTGGCAAGCTACACTATAACTCCATACAAGAACGAATAAATACAAAATTCAATGGAGCGGGCGATGGGATTCGAACCCACGACCCCAACCTTGGCAAGGTTGTGCTCTACCCCTGAGCTACACCCGCTTACCGATTCGATATATGTCTTGTCTGTATGGCGTAGGCTTCTACGAATTGCAACAAAAAAATATCATTTTAGTTTGATTTATTTTGTCCATGTTTAAATAAAATGAAATAAAGATTGATTTTAGAAAATTCTTCAGTAATAGATTATTCCTTTTTTAATTTTTGCATGGAGAGGGGTGGAATATAATGTTGAAGAGAATAAATATATTAGGGATTATCATTGCAACTGTTTTTATGATGAACAGTGTTGCAAAGGCCGATGACCAAGTTAAACACGTTAAAGTTGCAATAACGCAAATTATGGTCCATCCTGCTGCGGATGCTGTTCGTAAAGGTGTGGAAGATGTGCTTGCAGCAAATGGTTATAAGCAAGGTGAAAATTTTCAACTTACCTTTTTATCAGCGCAGGGTAATATTTCAACAGCAACGCAAATTGCGCGTAAATTTGTTGGTGATAAACCCGATGTTATTGTAGCAATTACCACGCCTTCAGCACAAACGATGCTTGCGGCAACAAAAACAATTCCTATCGTCTTTGCAGCAATTTCTGATCCTATCGGAGCTAAAATCGTTTCTTCACTTACCAAACCTGGCGGTAATATGACGGGGAGTTCTGATCGTATAGATGTTGCAGAAAGTGTTAGACTTTTACAAGAAGTAAAACCAGATTTGAAAAAAATTGGTTATCTTTATAATGCTTCTGAGGCAAATTCTGTTTCGACACTTAAAACGTTAAAGGATGTAGCAAAAAAAGCTGGAATTGAAATTATTCCCTCATCGGCACCAAAGCCTTCAGATGTGCAGGCAGCAGCACGCGCTTTAATCGGTAAGGTCGATATTATTTTTGTTCCTGCTGATAATACGATTTTATCTGTTTTAGAAGGTGCAATAAAGGTCTCAGAGGAAGCCAATATGCCTGTATTTACTGTTGATGCTAATACTATCGGGCGTGGGCCTTTTATGACGCAAGGTGTGAATTTCTATGATGTAGGGGTTGATGCTGGGAAATTGGTTGTGCGTATTCTAAAGGGTGAAAAGCCTGGTGATATTGATGTTGTGCAGGCGGCTAATAATGACATTCGAATTGATTTGAAAGCAGCCCAAAAAGCAGGGATTATTATTCCGCAGGCAGTTATTGACCGTGCAACAAAAGTGATTCAATAACTTTTATTGATAGAGTGTTGATACAATAAAAATACGTTAAGTTTTCATGGGGATTGTCTTTACATGAATATATTTGCGTTTTCTGGTGCTGTGGAATTAGGCCTTATTTATGCGTTTGTTGCTATAGGGGTTTATCTTTCATTTCGGGTTTTAGATTTTCCTGATTTAACGGTTGATGGATCGTTTCTTCTTGGATCCTGTGTCTGTGGTGTTTTGATTCTCTTGGGTTTCAATGCATGGACAGCTATGGCATGCGCTTTTTGTGCAGGTATGGTGGCTGGTTTATTAACAGCTATGTTGAATTTGCGTTTTGGCATTTTGAATCTTTTAGCTTCTATTTTAACAATGTCGGCACTTTATACGGTTAATCTTCGTATTATGGGAATTATGGGAGGGTCTAATGTTAATTTAGCTCTTGCTGATACGGCGTTAACGCCCTTTTATAATCTGTTTGGTTTGTCTGATATTTTTGTGCGTCCTCTTTTCGTTGGTATTGTGTTGCTCGTTATGGCGTTTTTGATTTGGCGCTTTTTGGAAAGTGAAATTGGTCTTGCTATGCGTGCAATGGGCGCTAATCCACGTATGGCGACGGCGCAAGGTGTTCATACATCAGCATTGATATATTTTGGAATGGGGCTTTCCAATGCGTGTGTGGCACTTGGTGGTTCTCTTTATATTCAAACTGCGATTGCAACAGATATTACCGGTGGAATTGGAACAATTGTTTTTGGATTGGCAGCCGTGATTATCGGTGAAACTCTCTTTCGTACGCGCAATATTTTTTGGATTATAATCAGCTGTATTGTAGGGTCTGTGCTTTATCGTGTGGCGGTGCAATTTGCATTTGAAGCAAATGGCATTGGTATTGATACGTCGACAGATCTTCAGTTGATTACTTCACTGTTGGTTATTTTAACCCTTATTGTGCCACGCTATTGGAGGAGGCATAAACGTGATTGAGTTTTTTCATGTTGGGGTCACATTTAAACCGCAAACACCTTTGGAAAAACAGGCTTTAATTGATATTAACCTGAAAATTGATCAGGGTAGTTTTGTTACGGTTATTGGTTCAAATGGTGCTGGTAAATCAACTTTGCTCAGTGTTTTAGCGGGTGCAACGCTTCCTTCAACAGGGAAAGTGGTTATCAATGGACAAAATGTTTCTAGGCAATCAGTCAGTGAACGCGCTGGAAAAATTGCTTGTGTTTTTCAAGATTCGTTAGAGGGAAGTTGTGGTTCTTTAACAATTGAAGAAAATTTGGCTCTTGCTGCTCTTCGAGGAAGTCGTCGTGGTTTGCGTGCGGCGTTAAATTATGAGAAACGGCAATTTTTTCGAGAGAAAATTGCTCAATTAGGCATTGGTCTTGAAGCGTATATTCATAATCCTATGGATAGTTTATCAGGTGGGCAACGCCAAGCAGTTTGTCTTGTGATGGCAACGTTAGCACATGCGGATGTTTTATTGCTTGATGAACATACCTCAGCACTTGATCCTGGAATGGCTGATTTTGTGATGCGGTTGACTGAAAAAATCGTTGAAGAGAAAAAATTAACAACTATCATGGTGACTCATTCTATGCGTCAAGCTCTTGATTATGGCGATCGTACCTTGATGTTGCATGGTGGAAAAGTGATTTTGGATGTCTGTCATGAAGAGCGGAAGGGCTTGGATGTCAATGATTTAATTGGCATGTTTCAGAAAGTTCGCGGGGAAGTTCTTGATGATGATGAACTATTAATGGATTAATAGTGTGGCTCAGAAAAAAGCACATGAAGTTGATCAGTTTCTAATGCGTTTTTCACGTGCTTTTCCTATTGTTCTCATTTATGGGCCAGATCGTGGTCTTATTTGTGAGCGTGCACAACATTTTGCTAAGCTTACACGGGTGGCAATAGAAGATCCATTTTCAACAGTTCGTTTGGATGCAGCTGAAATTGATAAAGATCCTGCACGTTTGGAAAATGAAGCGCGTACGTTATCGCTTTTTGGGGGAGATCGTTTGATATGGATCTCTAATGCGGCTAACCAAAAAGGTTTTCTTGCTGCTTTAAAGCTTTTAATTGAGAAACCACCAGAAGCTTGTTTTATTCTCATTGAGGCAGGGGATTTAAAAAAAGGAACAGGGTTACGCAATGCTATTGAAACAGCATCAAAAGCGATGGCTTTGCCCTGTTTTGCCGATGATATGCGGTCTCTTGACGGTTTGATTGATGAGGTTTTAGGACAGTTTAAGAAGACTCTTTCTTTAGATGCACGTAGATGGTTGCATGAATGTTTAGGGGCGGATCGCCTTGTATCACGAGGTGAATTAGAAAAGCTTTGTCTTTACGCTGCAAATGTTCATATTACTCTTGAAGATGTGAAAGCTGTTGTAAGTGATGTAAGTGTTCTTTCTCAAGATGAAGTCATTGATGCTCTTTTATTGGGCGATATATCAGGCTTTGAAGCGCATTTTAACCGACATGCAGCAGTGCAGGGGGCACTTTTTTTAATTTTGAGTACAGCTCAAAGGCATTTTCAGCAATTACAGCTATTGCGTTATCAGGTAGAGGTTGAAGGAAAATCGTCTTTTACGGTGGTTTCTGAAGCTCGTCCTCCCATTTTTTTTCAACGGAAAAAGATCGTTGAACAAGCTTTAAAATATTGGAAGTTAGAGCAAATTTCTTATGCGATGGAAAGAATTCAGAGTGCTGTTTTAGACAGCCGTAAAAATCCGCTTTTGGCTGAAGCTATCATTCGTCAAGTTTTGTTAGGGCTTACAATTATTGCACGACGCCAGATGGCCGCTTAGTGTTTTAAAAATATTATGATTTTTTATTTTAAATACAATACAGAAGCATTTTCAGCAATTACAGCTTTTGCGTTATCAGGTAGAGGTTAAAGGAACGCTATTTTTGAGAAGGCGTTTTAAGAGCTTGAAAGTTTGATAAAAACTTTCCTTAAAAAGACAATCTTGATACAGTTTTATTATCTTATTGTGCCGCAAAACACTGTTCTTTAGGTTAGTAATATAAGGCTCAGGTGAAATTTTACGCATTCGGTGTTTTTTGTGTGGGTATTTGGTGAATATTAGGTTGGTTCATAGAGTCTTAATGGAGTAACACCCCCATGTAAAACAGAGTATCTCAAACAACAGAAGACACTTGTATGGTAGATTCATACGCTTTCTTAGAAATATTTTTCAATGCGCGTCATATCTATTTCGCGTCGGTGTTTATGAATGGTGTAGAAGTAAAGTTCCTTGTGAAGAATATAAAACCCATAGAGCAACTTTATCTTTACGCTTAATAAAAGTGCAAGTCGACACTCATTATATACTTTGCTAGCCTCTAATGTTGCTACAGTTTTTAGCATTAGAGAGCGTTTTTCATCATTTTGCTCACATGTCTTCTTGTGACGTGTAGACAAGAGATTTTAATTGATAAGAGGGTTTGTGATGGAAGAATTTTACAGTATTCGAAGTTATGATTTAAATTGAAAAAAATTGTTATTTTTATAAATCAATATATTATAGATTAATTGAATCACATAAAATAGTGAGCTAGAGGAATCTTTTAGACAAGAAAGTGAATAGTGTGCAGATCTGTATGAATTAAGAATCTTCGTGGGATGAGGAGAAGGTCAAAATAGATTATGATGAAAACGACAGCACTTATGGGGAAACTTTTATGTTTGATACAGAGATGATTATCTTAGCAATGAATGTGTCTCATAAACAGAGCTAGCCATTGTTTATTATTAATAATTTATTATTTTTCATATTAAATCAATCAGAACAATGTCTTTTGCACGTCATAAGGGGGGGGCGTGTGGATAAAAGCTGTACAAGAAAGCACTAAAAATGCCTCTTATGAATGCTCTCAAATTCCAAGGTTTTTTGCAACATTGGGGGTAGGAAAATATAATGATAGTGTTTTATTAAGTGTGAAGAGGGTCGTGCTTAATAGATTTATAGTTATAACATTTACGAACACTGTCGTGAGATAGGCTAGGGAGCGAGATGCTTTTTAAAACAAACCCATGAATTTATAATCCAAATTTATTCTGTTGAGGGCGTTCTGTTTTACGTGAGGGGTGTGATTCCATTAAAGGGATATTCGGTGTTTTTGTTATCAAACTTTTTCTTTATTGAGAGGGCGTGTTTTTCTCATATTTATTTGATTTATGGTATCCGGAATCGGGAGAGGAAAATGTTTTTAATGGTATCTGTTGGTATGCGTTGTTTTACGGTGTTTTCAATATTCGCGAAACTTATGTTGATGTTTGTAGGTGGAGGCGCAATACGTTTTTATATAGGTCTAATGTACAAATTAATGAACGTATCGGGATAATTGGAGAAGAGTTAGTGTCTGCTTACGCTTTTGATGTGTTTTTTTGTGAGTAAATTAGTAAGATAAAGTAAACTGATGGGATTTTATGTAGAGTCGTTGTTATCCTAATTGAGAGTGCATTTTATTTTGTTTCGGTGATGCGCTTTGATCAGTAATTAAGAGGGAGTTTTAGAGCGTGATGTTAGATTTCTCGTCATTTATTTTTTATGTGTTTTCTAGGTAAAGTGATCTGTTGTCAGCTTGCGCAGGTGATAATTGGTAAACTGCGTTATTCTTTATTCCCTAGTTGTCATTTTTTAATGTTTTACGCATAACTCTTGAACAAACAAACAAGAAAATTGTGATTTTACAATTGTCTTTATTGCCATTTGCAAAGAATCTTTGAAGGTGAAAGATGCTCCATATTCAGTTTGAAAAAATAGCACTCATTGGGATCGGTCTGATTGGGTCTTCTTTAGCAAGAGTGATTAAAAAGAAAAATCTTGCGACTCAGATTTCTATTGCAACACGTCGTCCAGAAACCCTGAAAAGAGCGCGTGAATTGGAGCTTGGGGATTTTTATACGACAGATAATGCAAAAGCTGTTGAAGGAGCAGATTTAGTTATTCTTTCTGTTCCTGTTGGGGCTAGTGCAGAAGTGGCAAAAACCATTCGTGATCATTTAAAACTTGGAGCGATTGTGAGTGATGTTGGTTCTACGAAAGCGTTGGTTATTGCGGAAATGGCACCTTTATTGCCCAAAACGGTTCATTTTATTCCAGGGCATCCAATTGCTGGAACGGAATATTCAGGACCGGATGCTGGTTTTGCTGATTTATTTATGAATCGTTGGTGTATTTTAACGCCTTTTGCGGATAGCGATGCTGCTGCTGTCGCACAATTAACAGCGTTTTGGGAAGCTTGTGGTGCGCGTGTCGAAAAGATGGAACCTAAGCATCATGATCTTGTTTTGGCTATTGTTTCACATTTACCCCATTTGATTGCGTATAATACTGTTGGGACAGCGAGTGATTTAGAAAAAGTAACAAATTCGGAAGTGATTGCTTATTCCGCTTCTGGTTTTCGTGATTTTACGCGTTTGGCCTCTTCTGATCCCGTTATGTGGCGAGATATTTGTTTGCATAATAAAGATGCTATTTTAGAAATGTTGGGTCGTTTTAGTGAAGGGCTTGCTTTTTTAGAACGGGCAATTCATTTAGGAGATGGTGAGACACTGTTTAACTTTTTTACACGTACGCGTGCTGTACGTCGCAATATTATTGATGCTGGCCAGGAAATTGATGCTCCTGATTTTGGACGTCAGAGTGTTTCTAAAAAAGGGTGAATAAAAGCAAGGGGGTTTTGTTGAATTTCGTTGGTTTTTTCTAGAAATCAATAAGAAGTTTTTTCTTTCTTCAGTCATAGATTGCAATAAAAAGGAGGGGCGATTGCTCCGATACAGATAATCATGACTTTAAAAGGTTTTATGTGTGCACGATCATCTTGCTTAGCTCTCTATAGGGCATATGATGTACAGAAGAGGTTACTGATCTGTAGAAGTAACAAAAAAATGAGGTCGTTGTAGAACTTCATAGAGTGGGTTATTGTTTTTGTTTTCGTATAAAGTCGGGCTTGACCGTATTGATTATTAACCTTTATATTGCAACATTGCAAAATGTTTATTTGCAGAGTTTTGATGATTTTTATAAAACTTGAAATAGACTGAGGAAGAGTTTTACCAGAAAGTATTGAGTTTTGTTAAAAAATATCTTTTGGTATAGCTATCGTATTTTTGGTGACGCAGTAAGTCATTATTGGCGTGATAGTGGGAGTGCTTTTGCAAGCCATGTTGCGCTATCGGGGCTTTTAGCATTTTTCCCTTTTTTTATTTTTGGAACATCGTTTGCTCGTTTTCTAGGTGCTTTTACTTATACACCGCAGAAAATTAAAGCACTGGTGCAGTTATTGCCTGATGTTATTGCAGAGCCTTTATCTCAGGAAATTGTTAATGTTTTAACCATTCATCGAGGAGGTGTGTTGACGCTTTCTGTCATTGGAACGGCTTATTTTGCTTCTAATGGGATAGAGGCTTTGCGTACGGCTTTAAATAAAGCTTACCGTGTTACTGATCGACGGAGTTTGTTATTTTGTCGTTTTCAAAGTCTGTTTTTTGTAATCCTTGGAGCTGTTGGTCTTGTTGTGATTAGTTTTTTATTGATTCTGGCGCCTTTGTTGATCAAAATTATGCAAAATCATTCTTTTTTTATGACTGAATATATTGCTGTTATTCGTGTATGGCGTTATACAGTTGCAATCGTTATTTTGTTTATCAGTCTTTTGATTGTTCATAAATGGCTTCCAGCAGGGCGGCGGAAAATTATAGATATTTTACCAGGAATAGTGGTGACAATGTTTATATGGTTTATGGCTTCTATCGCTTTTGCGCAATATTTAACGATGTTTGATTATATTTCTACCTATGCAGGGTTGGCATCTATTATGGTTGCTATTATTTTTCTGTACATATTGAGTGCAATTTTTATTTTGGGAGGAGAAATAAACGCGGCGATAATGTTTTATCGCAAGGATTTGCAACATTCAGATAAATGAAAGAGCTTATTATTGCTTGAAAGCCAAGGTATGATTATCCCAATAAAGCCTGCTATCACTTTGTTGATTGATGCAGATGCTTGTCCTGTAAAAGATGAAGTTTATCGTGTGATGAATCGTTATCAGCTTAAGACATTTGTTGTGGCAAATCGTTCTTTGTCCCTTCCAGATGAAGCACTCATTGAAAGAGTGGTCGTTGCTGGTGAATTCAATGGTGCTGATGATTGGATCGTAGAACATGTGCATGAGGCAAGTATCGTTATTACCAGTGATATTCCTTTAGCAGCGCGGGTTGTGCAAGCTGGGGGTTTTTGTCTTTCGCCAACGGGGCGTATTTTTGATGTAAATTCAATTGGTCAGGCTTTGGCGATGCGCAATTTGATGGAAGATTTGCGTGGACAGGGCAGTATAATAGGTGGTCCCCGTCCTTTTTCTCGTAAAGACCGTTCTGCTTTTTTGTCAGCACTGGATCTTGTTATACAACGTTTAAAAAGACGCGGTTATTAAAGTTATAGGGCTTCTTTAATGACTGCTTTTATAAGTGCTTTGGCATCGTCATTGGCCCATGGAGCTGCACCATTGAAGGAAGCAATGAGATATCCCTCTTTATCAATGAGCAATGTAATGGGGAGTCCTAAAGCGAGCCCCTGTTTTCTAACATTGTTGAAAATATCCATTGTTTCATCGCGATAGTAAAGCAAATTATCTGAATGAATATTCTGTAAAAATTGCTGAATTTTTTCAGGAGAAGCAGTTTTATCGATATTTATAGCTATGACATCAAAGTTTTCTCCACCTAATTCACGTTTTAATTGCGCAAGTTCAGGCATTTCTGTGCGGCAAGGTGCACACCAAATAGCCCATAGATTGACCAGCATTGGTTTTCCGATAAATTCGCTGAGTGTGTGCTCTTTTCCTAGAATATCCTTGAAAGAGAGTTTATTCATATCTGAGGGCGTATCAGCAAATCGTATGTGGCTAAAAAAGCCTTTTGCTGCTTTTCGTATCGCCATCATTTTTTCTGCTCGTGCTTTATCAGTATTTATTTCTTGTGCTTGTGCTGCTGAAATGAAATTGAAAAGAAAAAACTCTCTTTTGGTATCGTAGTTTATGGTTGCGTATAAACTCAATGCAATGATAAAGAATGCAAGGGAAAGTTGCCTTTTTTTATTGTTTTTTTTGCTGATGAAAATTTGAAAAATCATAATTTTGTCCTTTGGATGGGTGTTTTCAGAATATGACAGATGAGAAGTTAAAGAACCAAATGTGGGGTGGTCGGTTTGCGGCAGGCCCTGCTGCAATTATGGAAGAAATTAATGCTTCTATTGATTTTGATCAAAAACTTTATCGACAAGATATTGAAGGTTCTCTTTCTCATGCAGCTATGTTAGCGCAAACGAAAATCATTTCACAATCAGATTATGAAAAAATTGTTCATGGTTTGAAACTTATTCGCCAAGAAATTGAAGACGGTAAATTTGTTTTTTCACGAAAGCTTGAAGATATTCATATGAATATTGAAGCGCGGCTGAGCGAATTGATAGGTCCTGTAGCTGGGCGTTTGCATACGGCGCGTTCACGCAATGATCAAGTTGCTGTTGATTTTCGCTTGTGGGTACGTGAAGCAACGCAAAAGATAGCACAAGCTTTAAAAGGATTGATAGAGCAATTACTTATTCGCGCAGAACAACATGTTGATACCTTTATGCCAGGCTTTACGCATTTACAATTGGCTCAACCCGTAACATTGAGTCATTATATGATGGCTTATGTTGAAATGTTTGGTCGAGATTTATCGCGGATGCGTGATGCTCTTGAGCGAATGAATGAATCGCCTTTAGGGGCGGCTGCTTTAGCGGGGACAGGCTTTCCAATTGACCGTTTTATGACAGCAAAAGCGCTAGGCTTTCGCGAACCTACACGCAATTCAATTGATAGTGTTTCAGATCGTGACTTTGCATTGGAATTTTTAAGCGCTGGCGCTCTTTGTGCAACACATCTTTCACGTTTAGCAGAAGAAATAATTCTTTGGTCAAGTGAACAGTTTTGTTTTATTCATTTATCAGATGCTTTTTCAACAGGGTCTTCCATTATGCCACAAAAGAGAAATCCTGATGCGGCAGAGTTAGTACGAGCGAAAGCAGGTCGATTGAATGGTGCACTTATGGGATTGTTAACGGTGATGAAAGGATTACCGCTTGCTTATTCAAAGGATATGCAAGAAGATAAGGAATATGTGTTTGATGGGGCTTTGAGTTTGGAATTATCACTAGCAGCAATGACAGGGATGATTGCTGATTTGAAAGTGAATAAAAAAGCCATGAAACAAGCAGCGGATTTAGGGTATGCAACAGCTACAGATTTTGCGGATTGGCTTGTACGCAATTTAGGGATTCCTTTTCGCGAAGCACATCACATCACAGGGTGTGCTGTGGCATTGGCAGAAAAAAAACAGTGTCGCCTTCATGATTTATCATTAGATGAACTTCAAGCAATTTGTCCTGATATCAATGCGACACTTTTTGATGTTTTGACCGTTGAAAAATCTGTTGAAAGTCGTAAAAGCTTTGGGGGAACAGCGCCTTCAGAGGTTCTTCGGCAAATTGCGTATTGGAAAAAGCGTCTCGTGAGCGCTTGAGTGATTGTATTTTAAAGGTAACAAAGAGATCGAGATGAGGAAAGAGGACAGATGAAAATTATATTAAAGGGGTTGATAATTGTCCTTTTTGGGGGCTTGGGTATCGTTGGGTGTGGGCGTAAAGGGTCATTAGAGTTACCTCCTTCAACAGGAGTGAATTCTTCACAAGGAACTTTTGTTTCTCAAGGTAAAACAGATAAACCTTTTATTCTTGATCGGTTAATACAATAGGAATTTTTATGCGTTTTTTTTCTTATCATCAGGGTGTGCTTCACGCTGAAGGTCTTTCTCTTTTGGAACTTGCGCGAGAAGTTGAAACACCTTTTTATTGTTATTCAGCTAGCGCAATCGTTGCACATTTTAAAGATTATCAGAATGCATTTCATGATATGCCGAGTTTAATTGCTTATGCGGTTAAAGCGAATTCCAATCAAGCAGTTTTACAACTTTTAGCTAACAATGGAGCGGGAGCTGATGTGGTCTCAGAAGGGGAATTACGGCGTGCACTTGCTGTTGGTATTCCTGCGCAGAATATTGTTTATTCTGGTGTTGGTAAAACAGTGAGAGAAATAGATTTTGCTCTTGCACAAGATATTTATTGTTTTAACGTTGAATCAGAGCCAGAACTTGAACAATTATCGGCGCGGGCTGCTGCGCTTTCAAAAACGGCTCGTATTTCTTTACGCATTAATCCTGATGTGGATGCTAAGACTCACAAGAAAATTACAACAGGTAAGTCTGAGAATAAATTTGGTATTCCACTGTCTTTGGCGGGTGATGTATATAAAAAAGCAGCTCAATTGCCTGGTCTTCATGTGTGTGGTGTTGATCTCCATATTGGCAGTCAAATTTGTGATTTAAAACCGTTTGAAGATGCATTTGTTATTGTTGCAGATTTTGTGCGTCAATTATGGAATAATGGTTATGCGATAACCCATATCGATATTGGGGGCGGGCTTGGTATTCCTTATGGTTATGAGAAGCATCCAGTACCTTCTCCTTTTGAGTATGCAGCACTGGTAAAGAAACATATTGCGCCTTTAGGGATCAATATTATCCTAGAACCTGGGCGTAGTATTGTTGGTGAAGCCGGTGTGTTGGTGACATCGGTTGTGTATTTTAAAAAGGGGGAAGGACGAAATTTTGTTATTGTTGATGCGGCGATGAATGATTTCATGCGTCCAACGCTTTATGATGCGTGGCAAAATGTAATGCCAGTGAAAAAAACACCAATAGATGCCCCTCTGATTAATGCTGATATTGTCGGTCCTATTTGTGAAACTGGTGATTATTTAGGTTTGGAACGTTCTTTACCAGTGTTAAAAGCGGGTGATGTTTTGATGTTAACAGGAGCAGGGGCTTATGGCGCAGTGATGGCAAGCACTTATAATAGTCGACTTTTGGTGCCGGAAGTTCTGGTTCAGGATACGCGTTATGCAGTCATTCGTCCACGCCTTGATTATGCACAATTGATAGGCTGTGATCATATTCCAGATTGGATTGAGCCCAAATTAGATTGAGCATTATTAAATATTTTGGGTCTTATTTTTACTAAACTTTGATGAAACAATTTATTTTCTAGAAATTGTTTTGTATGGGGTTTATGATCTTAATGCACCACGATAAAAGGGGATAAATGCTTGTTTATGAAAAATAAAAACATCAAAGGTTTTGCAATGAAGCTTTTGTGTGTGCGCATTTTGATGTGGGGGATCCTTTCATTTGAACGGATGTGGGTACGGTTGTTGCCATTTTTCCTCGTTCTTAGTCTCTTTTGTTCGTTTAGCTGGTTGGGACTTTTTGGTATTTTGGGCTATTGGTCACATTTGCTCTTACTTGGGGTTATACTTATTTGTGCTGGGGCGAGTTTATTTTTTCTTATTCGTTTTCGGTTTCCCACAATGCGGGAAGTAAATTGCCGCCTTGAACGCGTCAATGATCTTAGACACCAGCCTTTGAATATTCAGACAGATCGTTTATGTTCTGAAAATGATGAAGATTTTAGTGCTGTTATTTGGCGTGAACATCAACGCCGAATGGCAAAGCAATTATACCATTTAAAAACTGGATTTATCTCTCTTAATAGTGCGGATTATGATCCTTTAGCTTTGAGGGCTTTGTGTGCTCTTCTTTTTGTGTGCGCTTTTAGTTTTTCTTTTGGTTCACAAGGGGGGCGTTTGGCTGATGCCTTTGATTTTCGTCCTATCGTTGATGAAAAACTCATGCGGATTGATGCTTGGGTAACACCACCTGCTTATACCGGTGTGGCACCGATTTATTTGACAAAAGATGAGAAAACACAACTAGAAATCCCTGAAGGGAGTAATGTTGTTGTGCGTGTTGTCAATGGGGCTGGCATTACAGTAAAAGCAAAGTCTGTAGAAGATGGGAGGGAAGTTTCGTTTTCAGAGAAAACGGAACAAACAGCTTTGAATGATCCAATTGTTCATTTTGAAACACATTTAAAGCATCCAATAAATTTATTTGTATCATCACGTCGTAAAAAACAGCAATGGCATTTGCAGATAATTAAGGACACGCTTCCAACAATTCATTGGTTGGAAAAACCAGGGAGGATTTTAACGGGATCATTGGAGTTACGATATGTGGTGGATGATGATTATGGTGTGACAAAGGCTTTTGTTGAAATAGAGCCTTTTCTTCCTCAGAATAAAAGTGCTTCTTCTCTTTATAATGCTCCGGAAATAGAACTTCTTCTTCCGCGTGGTGGAAAGGGGAAAATGCGAATGGTACAGGATATATCAGCGCATCCATGGGCGGGTTCGCAAGTCAAAATTACTTTGGTGGCAGAAGATGGTGCGGGGCAGAAAGGGCGTAGCAAAACTTTTGTTATGATATTACCACAGCGTGTTTTTTCGAATCCTGTTGCACGCGCAGTGGTTGAACTGCGTCGTTTATTAGCTCTTAATCCTTTAGCGCGAGAGCGGGTACTTGATATGCTTTCTGCTTTGCTTGTACGTCCAGAAAAGGGGTTGCAAAATGCATCGCATTTTATTGTTCTACAAAGTGCGTGGACAAGACTTTCTTTAGCACAAACAGACGAGGATTTGCGCGATGTGGTGGATTATTTATGGCAAATTGCTTTGGGTATTGAAGACAATCAACTTGAATCCGTGCAAAAAAAGTTAAAACAAGCACAAGCTGCTTTACGTGATGCATTGCGTTACGGTGCTTCAGCGGCAGAAATTGAACGGCTTATGGCAGATTTACGTCAAGCTATGGATGAGTATATTCGTGCTTTGGCTGAAAAAGCACCGGATAGTCAAGTTTCTAAAAGCTCAAAAAGTCCTAATCTTTCTGAAGCTACATTACAAGAAAAGCTAAATTTAATTGAGGAAATGGCTAAAACAGGCTCTTCTTTAGCAGCTGAACAACTCTTGGCGGAAGTTGAACAGACGCTTGATCATTTGCATGTGCAAAAAGGCAATCAAAATGAGGGAGAAAAAAGCCAATCTGCACAAATGAAAGAAAAGATGGACCAGCTTGGAGATTTAATGCGTCGTCAGCAAGAAATTCTCAATGAAACACATCAGTTAGAGATGGAACAAAAACGCGGAGAAAATGTACCGGAAACACAAAAAAAATCTTTAAAAAAACGTCAAGCTGAATTGCAATCTGAATTATCAACATTAGAAAAAGAATTATCAGAACAAGGATTTGAAACAGGGGGCGCATTGAAAAGGGCAGAAGAAAAAATGAATTCTGCGGAAAATGCGCTTGATAATGGAAATCATCAGGTATCTATACAAAATCAGTCTGATGCTTTGGAATCTTTGAGGCAAGGTGCACAAAATGTTTTGAAAAAAATGCGCGAAACACTTAAAGAAACGGGAGATGATCAAAATGCTGATTTTGGTCCTAAAGATCCGTTAGGACGTCCACTTTCTTCAACAACAGATGAAGAACAAGAAGGCGAGGCACTACCACAAGAAAGTGATCAAATGCGTACGCGGCAGATTTTGGATGAAATTCGCAAACGTCTTGGTAAAGAGCATCTTTCAGAAGAAGAAAAAAACTATCTTGAAAGATTGCTTCATTTTAATTAACCAGTGTTGGCTTTTTTCTTAATTGATGTCAAAAACAGTATATGAAGAACCTCTATGGGGTTTATCTCCAAAAAAATGATTAAAGTGCTTGTAAGGCAATAATCATCCTGTTGTACTGATTTTTTAATCATTTAAGTTTAATATATGCAATATTGAAATGTTCGCTATTGCGGAAAAAAAGCAGAAGTCCATATAGGTTTGGTATATGAAAATCTGTAATGTTTGAAATTTGTTTCTACATGGTATGTTGAGTTGGATATCGTTACGCTGAAAGATTTTTATGCTTCTGCACTTGGACTGCGTGTGCAAAAAACGCTGTGTGACCAATTGAATTTATGGTGGCCTGATCTTACGGATAAACGGATTATGGGATTGGGTTATGCACTTCCTTATCTTTCTACATTGCGTGAACGTGCCCAACAATGTTTTGCTTTTATGCCAGCTTCTCAGGGTGTTTCGCCTTGGCCTTGTTCTGAGCAAGTTGCTACAGCGCTTGTTTTTGAAGAAGATTTGCCGCTTCCGGATGCGTCAGTTGACTGTATTTTATTGGTACATGCATTAGAATATACAGAAAATTCATTTGAAACGTTGAATGAAATATGGCGTGTTTTAGCACCCAATGGCCACTTGATCGTTATTGTACCTAATCGCTCTGGCTTTTGGGCGCGCAATATTACTACGCCCTTTGGTTATGGCGAACCCTATAGTCGGCAACAAATTACTCGTTTGTTCGAAAAAACAAATTTTGTTTCTGGACCAATACAAGAAATTGTACACTATATGCCCTCTACGGGGTATTTTTCGCGGTTGCTCTCATTTTTTTACGAGCCATTTGCTCGCTATCTTTTGCCTTATTTTGGTGGACTCTTAATGTGTCAGGCACAAAAACGTGTTTATCAGGGTTTGCTCGTACAGCGTCGTCAGTCGCGACGTATTTTTATTCCTGCTTTATCACCACAGACAAGAAATATTTTAATTTATAAAGATAATTAATCATTTTGTCATTGTCATAAGAATCGCAAATATAGAGGCATTCTCTTATTTCAATTTTTTGCATTTACAATTAAAAAATATTCTTTTGTACATTAATATGTGGAATTGGTATGTGAATAAAAATCTCAAGTATCTATATACCGAACCATATTTCATGAATAGTGGAAACATTTTAAAAGAAAAAAATGCTGGTATCTTCGTAAACGTAAAAATAGCAGAGTCCAAGAGATCTTACATAATATGGTTTATGGTGGTTAAAAACTGTACAAGGAAGGATTACAATGCTTCTTATAAACCATCTCAAGTATCAAGGGCTCCTCTGCAACATCGAGATCTAACATAAGTGTGTGATGGTGCTGGCTTGTTCTTTTATAAGCGTAAAGATGGTGATGCCCAGTGGCTTTATCGTTAGGATAAACATTTAGCGTTATATCATGAATTATATAACCTCTTAAGAGGAGATAAAGTCATAAAGAATGGAGGAAAACTATAAAGATAAAAAACATCTCTCAAGTTAGGTTAGTGAATGTGAGATAAAGCAGTGCGTGGAGCGGTTTTTCTGAAAAAAATAATCATAAATAGCACTCATCTAAAGATGATAGTTATGATCAAGAATGTTGCTAAAAGATATCACGATTATTTATATGCGAAACATATTAAAAACTTTAGAAAGAACAAAAGCATGTGAAACAGAAGTTACAAAGTATATCGTGAGGGTTGAAAGCATTTTTGTTTTTGGTTCTCATGTTGGAATATTTCGTTTTTTATTCATAATGTTATATATTTTGTCATAAGAGTAAGTTCTATGTAATAGCATTCGAATTATATGCGAAGGTTTTTTCATCTCGTTTCTGTTTTCATTTAGAATATTAAAATTATTTTTGAAACAGAAAATCTCGAATTAAAGATTTAAACGGTAACCATTTTGATCTGTTATGAGAATTTGCGCATTGGAGGGATCGTTTTCGATTTTTTGTCGCAAACGATAGATATGGGTTTCTAAAGTATGGGTGATAATATTTTCATTATATCCCCAAACTTGTTCTAACAATGTTTCACGGCTGACAATTTTATCATTGGCATGATAGAGACATTTAAGGATCGCTGCTTCTTTTTCTGTGAGACAGATTTTATTGTTGCATTGATCAAGAAGAAGTTTTTGTCTTAGTTTAAAAGTATAGGGACCAATATGAAAGGTTGCGTCTTCATTTTGTTCATATTGGCGCAACTGTGCTCGAATTCTCGCCAATAACACCGCAAAGCGAAAGGGTTTTGTTACATAATCATTGGCGCCTGTTTCAAGATCTAAAATATTATCACAGTCTGTATCATAATTTATTATCATGATAATGGGGGCACGAAATCCTTGGGTGCGTAATTGTTTAACGGCTTTGTAGCCATCAAGATCAGGAAGTTGAAATCCCAAAATAGTGAGATCAATATTTTCTTCTTGGATTATTCTCATTCCCGCTTCTGCTGTTTTTGCTTGGAAAATTTTAAACTCTTGATGCATTTGCAATTGTTCTACTAAAATAGGGCGTAGATCATCGTCTTCAACGATTAAAAGAGTATAGTGGTTCATGTTTTTCCTTATAGGCATGTTGATGCACTGATTGATATAGTTTCATGAAAAATGAGATTTCATGCAAGAAAAATTAAAAAAGAGTGCTTCTAAAAAATAAACTTTTATAATTTCTAATGGTTGCTTGCTGAAAAGAAGGTATTCCGTCTGCAGGGTATTTTACGTATTGGTTGGAAGCGTTTTTTATGTTCTAGAAGGTGTTTTAGCTATTGAGTGTCATCATCTTTACGCTTATGGAGAAACAAGCTGGCACTATCATTCACTTTGCCAGCTTGTGGGTGTTGCGGACAGTTCTTGGCACTTGAGACGATTCATAGGAGGAATTTTAAGTCCTTTCTTTCACGTTTTTATCTATATGGGACTTTCTCCGCTTAGAATGTGCAAGCAAATAGCTTTTGATTGATTCAATATAAAACAGGTTGGGAATGAGAGAATCCTGCGGTATGAGGCGCACTCGTCCAACATGCAAAACAATAAACACGCAATATGATGCGTTTTTTAAGTGTGAAGAGAATTGTGCAACACCTAGCACATATGCACTGTTTAGGAGAATTTCACGATCATTTTTATTGTTTTTTATCCACGTTCAGTTTTGTTTTTTCGTTGCATTTGTGTGCGAAGGGGCTGTGTGTTATGTTCATGGTGTTGCTTATTATAATTGTTGAGTAAGCCTTGCTTTTAGCAATGCCGAAAAGATGCATCATAAAGAGGTTTTTTGTGTAATTTGGAAGGAGACTGTATTGAGAAAGAGTGCAGGATAAAAAATGACAAAAAAATATCATATTTATGCATTTAGCATGAGAATACCTCAACAGAAGGAGGTGTTGTGCTTATTCTTCTGCGCTATGAAGCATCTTTTTATATGAGTTAATGAATAAAAATTATTGTTTTAAGATAAAAGCATTTCCCTCTTAAGGTTGCCCATCAAACAGACTTCTTTCCATTCATCTTCTGTCACGGGTTGCACTGATAAGCGGCTGGCTTTGACCAGCACCATATTTGCTAGTTTGGGATTAGCTTTAATTTGTTTTAATGAAACAGGTGTTGGCATGTCACAAAGTGCACGGATGTCCACACATTCCCAGCGTGGATCAGAGCTTGTAGAATCAGGGTGTGCTTCAGCACATATTTCTACAATTCCTACAATTTCTAAACCTTTATTTGAATGATAAAAAAAACCTTTATCACCATATTTCATAGTGCGCATATTATTACGAGCTTGATAATTGCGTACACCATCCCATTGTTCGCCATCAGCTCCTTTTTTCTTTTGCATCTCCCATGACCATTTATGGGGTTCAGATTTAAAAAGCCAATAAGCCATGAGTTCTCCTTTTTCATAGACTGTTATGTATTTATCATACGGATTTTTATAAGTATTTTCGTAATATCCTTAACGATAATTTTAAAAATGGGGTAAAGAATTTCTTATTTCAAAATAACTTGTATATAGAAAAATGCGCTCCATTGATATTTTATGTTGTATAAAGGTATTTTGCTTATCTTGTAGCAGAAAAATATATCAGTGTATCGAAGTAATAGACTTAAAATTGCTCAGCCATGTGGAAGCTTAATCATCTTTTCAGCTGCTGTTTGAAATGTAGTTACTATAGGATCATTGGAGCATTGCGTTGGAGAGAATTTAGCAAGAAAATTGGTTCTAAAAAGCTTTAAAATTACAATGACAATGAAACGAATAAATGGTCAAAGATGATGAGGTCAACGAATGGCATTCATATCTATGCTTTGTGGGATAGAGTGCGTCTTATTATGCTGTAAAATACCGTCATTTGAAGTGTAATGATATAAGGCAGTTTTTTGAAACATGAAGTTTTTAAGAATGTGTGGTGAATATTTAGGTTTACGTATCGATCTTTGGGTTAAGTGAATTGTGTGAGTGGGAAGCAGGTGGAATCTGCTCGATAGAGAATTCGGACTATCTATAGACCGGATTGAGTAGAAATCTTCGTTCTTTAAGATGTGTGTAGGACGTCAATTTTATTATGCTTTTGTTCCACGGCGACCCATCCCAATCAAGGGGGGGGCTTTTTCATCTAATGGCCAGCGTGAGCGAGGGGCAATATCAAGAGGGCTTGTTTCTCCTCGTGCAAGCTTTTGTGCACCGGCAAAAGCAATCATTGCAGCATTATCGGTACACAAGGAAAGAGGAGGGGCTATAAATTCAAAGCCATGTTGATGGGCAAGTTCTTGTAATGTAGAGCGAATGGCTTGGTTTGCGGCAACACCGCCTGCGACAACCAAAGCAGGAGAACGCTTTTCTTGATCATGAGAGAGAGGATATTGGTGGGCAAAGTGTTGTAGAGCGAGGTGAACGCGATCACGTACTGTATCGGTTACGGCGGCTTGAAAACTTGCGGCAATGTCAGCAATATCATTTTCTGTAAGAGGAGCTATGGCTGTTGCGGCTTGTCGAACAGCAGTTTTGAGTCCTGAAAAAGAAAAATCTAATCGTTTTTCACCTTTTAAAGGACGTGGAAGAGGGATGCGATTTTTATCACCAAATAAAGCTGCTTTTTCAAGTGCTGATCCACCAGGATAAGGAAGACCTAAAAGTTTTGCTGTTTTATCAAAGGCTTCTCCTAATGCATCATCAATAGTGGTTCCTAAACGTTGGTAGTTGCCTACTCCATGAACAATGATTGTTTGTGTATGACCTCCTGAAACTAAAAGTAATAAATAAGGAAAGCTGACGTTGTGCGTTAACACGGCTGTTAAAGCATGTCCCTCTAAGTGATTTACCGCAATAAATGGTTTGCCAGTGGCAAGAGAGAGTGCTTTTGCGCTCATAACGCCTACCAACAATCCTCCTATCAAACCAGGCCCACTGGTGGCTGCAATGCCATCAATATCTTTTAATTTTGTGTTTGCTTCTGTTAGTGCTTGCAGAATTAAATGATCAAGAACTTCAACATGGGCACGAGCAGCAATTTCAGGAACAACACCGCCGTAAGGTGCATGGTGATCAATTTGACTCCAAACAACATTGGAAAGAATTTGGCTGTTTGATTCGTTGTTATATTCAATGACAGCCGCTGCCGTTTCATCACAACTTGTTTCTATTCCCAGCAGACGCATTTTAAACAAAACCTTATATTGAAGCTTCTTTCCTGCGTGCGTACCATGAACAGAAAAAGATGCAAAGTATTTCTCTTAGAATTGTTTTTTCTATGAAAAATATGTGTTTTGGCATTTTCTTTGAATTTTATGATATCGTTGATTAAAAAATAAAGCTGTATTTTCGAGTATAAAATGCAAATGTTTTTTAAAAACTTGTCTATTAAAGGCGATACTTGTAAATATTATTGAGAAAAGCTGCGTTTTTAAAACTTTTTTCATTTTATTATTTTATCATTAAAAAAAGTGTGCACGAAAAGTGACAGAGATGGTCGATTCTTCAAAACCAAAAGTTAAACCACATTATGCTGGTACGCGCCGTAAGAAACCAGTTATTGAACATGAAGCTGTTCCCCATGATTCAGAGGAAAAAATCCATAATTCTGTAGAATCTCAAGCGCGAGAAGAACAGAATATGCAAGGTCAGGATAAAAGTATCTCTAGTACAACTTGGCTTTTCTTATCCCTTTCTGGGATTTTGGGGGGATTCATTGCTTTGGGAATTTTTATGGGGCTTCAATGGGCTGGTTTTTTTCCTTCTCCTTTTGTGGAAAATTCTGCTAGAGGAGAAAAAGCTTTGCAGATTGCTGAAGCCGCAAAAAGTCAAGGTGAAGACACAAAGGAACAATTGAGGCGGGTCTTTCAAGAAATTGATACGTTAAAAACAGAGTTTTCTTCTTTTTCATCACAACAGTTTAAAACAACGAAAAATGATGAACTATCGAAAGAAGAAAGCAAAAAAGCTTTTGCGATTTTAGAGGAAAAAGTAAAAGCTCTTGAAGAAACTGTACAAACTTTTGTTAGAAAGTCGAAAGAGATAGAGACGGCTTTGTCTGTTGGGCAGAGCAATGCAAATGATCTTGCTGCGTTAAAACAACAGTTAGAAGCACTACAGGAAGAAACTGCTGTTAAAAATAGTGAGAAAAAAGAAATAGATACCGCGCTCTTTACTGCAATTAGTTCATTAAAAAATGCTGTAGAGCGTGGTGGATCTTATAATAATGAATTAAAGCTGTTACAACAATTATCGCCTTCGATTAATGGACTTGATGTGTTGCAAAAAACAGCTACTGTGGGTCTTCCAAGTTCAGCACAACTTTCAGTTGATTTTGCTCATGTTGCTGATGCAATTGTTGGTACGCAAAATCTTGTTGCGTCAGATGCTGGTTTTTTTGACCGAATTTTAGCGTGGATAAAAGGGCTCATTGTTTCGCGACCGATTGGAAATGTTGAAGGGACAACGCTGGGGGCTATTGCGGCACGCATGGAAGTTGCCATTCAAGCTGGTGATTACGAAAAGGCTTTGAGCGAATGGCAATCATTGCCCCAAAGTGCAAAAGATGTTTCAATGGATTTTGTTAAGCAGCTTGAAAGACATATTGCTATTCAACAGTTGTTGCAGCAATTGTTATTGTCTGTGCAACAAGGATCTTTTAAAGCAACAAAGATGTAAATAGGCCCAAGATGATACGTGTTTTTATTTATATTTTTGTTGTTTGTATCCTCGGTTTAGCTTTCACGTGGGTTGCTAATCACAATGGTATTTTTGTTCTCACATTTTTGCATTTCAGATTTTCTGCTTCATTTCTTACAGTGTTAAGTGTGCTTATTTTATTTTTTGTAACGCTGGTGCTTTTATGGTGGTTATTGTCTTTCTTTTTTTCCATACCGAATGCTCTTTCCAATTATTTTTATAAACGCCATCAAAAGCGTGGTTACGAAGCTCTTTCAAAGGGGATTCTTGCAACTTTTGCTGGTGATAGTATGGTTGCGCAAAAAATGGAAGCACGTGTTGCTAAATATCTTGCAGGGAAACAAGAGCCATTGGTAAAACTCTTACAAGCGCAAACCTTGTCTTTACAAAATGACTCTGTTCGCGCCATCGGTCTTTATGAAGAGATGAGAAAGGAAGATCCGACAAAACTGGTTGGACTTTATGGTTTGTTTCGTGAAGCAATGAAGAGTAAAGCTTATGAGGCAGCGCAACAATATGCTGAAGAGGCACTGACTTTATCGCCAGCACTTTTATGGGCGCATCAGGCGGTGCTTGATCGGTTAAGTACTGAGGGTAAATGGGATAAGGCACTTACTATTTTTGAAAGAACGCAAAAAGCTCTCCCGCGTTCTATTCGCGCGATTCCAGAGCGGCAGCATATACAGGTTTTACTACTAAGTGGGCAGGCACTTTCTTTGTTTGATACACATCCTGTACAAGCACGTGAAGCTATTTTGAAAGCCCATAAATTGGCGCCTGATTTTGTTCCAATAATAGTTATTGCTGCTGATATTCTTTATAAATTAAACGAAACGCGTAAAGCGGATAAAATGATTATAGCGGCTTGGCAAAAGGAGCCTCATCCTGACTTGGGAGCGCTTTATCTTGAAAGAGAAGAAGGAGCCATTGGGCGATTGAAAAGGGCTAAGACACTTGCTTCTTATAATAAAGATGCATTTGAGTCGGCTTTCCTTATTGCTAAAGCAGCTTTGGATGCTGGTGAAACAGCATTAGCAAGAGAGAAGGCACAAAAAGCATTACAATGTCATCCACGGGAAAGTGTTTATTTATTGTTGGCAGATATTGAAGAGGCACAGGGAAACAATCAAGGTGCTGTGCGTCAATGGCTTTCTTTAGCACTTCGTGCTGAACGTGATCCAGTGTGGATGTGTGATGGGGCCATTTTTTCTTCTTGGTCAGTGGTTTCTCCAATCAGTGGACGTTTGGGCTGTTTTGAATGGAAGGCGCCTCCTTGTATGCCTTCTCTCACATTAGAGGCGGACAATATTGTGTCGAAAAGGCAAGACAAAGAGTATGTTATGGGAAAAAGTGATGATGTTGGAGATAAGAAGCTTAAAAAATTAACACCTATAGATGATTCTCGTTTGCATAATGTGCAGGTGGAGAAACAAGATATAAAAGAAAAAGATGTAAAAATGTTCAGTCAAACTCACTTAAATGTTGATGATCCAGGGGTTAAAACAGAAGAAGAAACATCTTTATTGAGGAAAAAATTTCGTTTATTTTAAATTGCACCAATGTGATAATACGAATGTTTTCTCAGAAGAAACAATTGACCTAGAAGAAAAAATATCGTTAGTCTTGTCCAATAAAATTATTCTCTTATGCTTTAAAAATAAAGTTTTGCTTGGTAGCAGAGGTGATTGGTTAAAAAATGTTTTTAAATCAGAGATGTCTTGATAAAAAACAAAAAAATAACAAACCAAGGATTGCTGTCGTTATTCATCGGCGCTCTACCTATACTGGTCGGTTGGGAAAATTTTTACAACAAAATGGTTTTGTTCTTGATATTTATCGTCCTATTTTTGGACAAAAACTCCCTGATACATTAGAGCATTATGCCGGCGTTGTTATTTTAGGGGGACCGATGAGTGTGAATGACAGCGAAGCCTATATTGGTGAGGAAATTGATTGGATTTCGTTATCACTAAAGGAAAATAAGCCTTTTTTGGGTATTTGTCTTGGAGCACAAATGTTAGCGCGAAATCTAGGGGGGCGCGTTGGTACAAGAAGTGATGGGACTGTTGAAGTCGGCTGGTATCCACTAGAAGCAACCCCACAAGGGAAGGAATTGATGAATTGGCCAGAGATGGTCTACCATTTCCATGATGAAGGTATTTATGATTTACCGAAAGAGGCAATGCTTTTGGCAACAGGGAATACATATCCTACACAAGCTTTTCGTTATGGAAACAATGCATGGGGCTTGCAGTTCCATGCTGAATTTACACGCGCTATGATGCGGCGTTTGGTCGTGCGTTCGGCACATAAATTGACTGAAAAAGGTGCTCAACCTGCTTGTGCACATTTGAAAGGTCGTTTAATCTATGATCGAGCTTTGAGCCAATGGTTTGAAAGCGCATTACACCGGATTTTTTGTACACCGCCCGTACTTGTGTGATTGTTGACAACGAATTGATTTATATAGGTAATTCACGGTTTTGTATATTGAATGAGAACCCCGAATATAGTAAGGTTTTTTCATTCCAAACCTGTGTATGTTGACTCAATAAAAACCTCTTGTTTGCATGTCACAAGTAGGGCTGGCGTGTGGGCAAAAACTGTATAAGAAAAGACTAAAAATGCTTCTTATGAACTGTCTTAAGTGCCAAGGGCTGTCGCAACATTTGGGGGCTAGCCAAATATAATGATGGTGCTGGCTTTGGGGTCTCCATAAGCGTAAAGATGGGGGGCTCAATGGCTTTATCGTTAAGAAACACTATTCATTATCATTTTTGTTGTGCTGTAAAACAGTATGGTTTAAGCTAGAGGTAGAAAATCTATGTAAAACTTTACACATGAGGTGTTTTTTGTTAAAGGGTGTAATGGGTTTTTTTTTAAGAAAATCTTGTTTATTGAGCTTATGAGATACTGTACTTTAGAACGATGTATAGGGACTTCTTGAAGTGATCAGTAGATAAAATCCGGTCGATTAAGAAGTTGGATTGTGTATAAACTGAACGTGGTTGGGAATCTTTATCCTTTTTAGGGTGGGGAGGAAGTTAAGAGATAAAGAAAGTTTGAATATTGTCTAAATCCTTTCAAATACCATCATCACAAAAAAGTTTTTCTTTGAGTTATTTAATTTGTGGGCTCTTTTGTCTTGCTCTGATATTTATTTATAGCGCACTCTGGTTTTTTTTTCACGTAAAATAGAAGACTATGTTTCTGATATATTCACAAAAGTATCTTCCCATAATATGGCGGCGGTATGTGAGAATGTGCACAAGGATGGTTATCCTTTACGTGTCGGTGTTGTTTGTGACAAGTTTCAATTTTCTTGGCCTTTACATGGGTTTTCTTTATCGACGGGGCGTTTGACAGCTGGTGCACCAATTTACGCACCTCATTTGGTCGAGTTTAATGTTCATTCTCCTGCATTAATTGTTTTTTCCGGAAAAACTCCCATAGTATCGCATTGGCGCAATTTGGTGATTGAAACAGAGCCTTATTGGAAAACGGGTAAAACATTGAAGTTTATAGCTGAAGGGCTTGAGATTTCATCTTTTTCCTCTTCCCCTGAAGATCAAAAGCTTCAAGAAGCATTAAGAGCACAAACGATAGATAAAAAAACGACACAAGAAAATATTGAAGATCCGGCATCTTTGCAAAATACGCATGACGTGATTATTCAGCCGTTAGAGCCAAAAGAAGCTTCCCCAAAAATAACGGCAGAATTTTTGCGTTTTGATCTAAAACATGAAAAGAATGATTTATCGGGACATATAACTTTTGACGGTTTTGATGCTTCTCCTTTTTTAAAATCTTCTTTTGTTGATATTCCTAAAATTGATGGCAATTTGAAATGGATTTTAAATGACATTTCTTTTTTGTCTGAAGATGAAGAAAAAAATTGGAAACAGCGACTGTATGGAAAAAGTGGACTTTTAAAGCAAGGTGAATTGACTTTTCATACAGGTGGTGCAGTGCGTATTAGTGGACCTTTTTCTTTTGATGATGAAGGATATTTGACAGCAAAATTTGAACTTGTCCTTATTCAGTCCATGAAGCTTCTTGACACTCTGCAGCGCTTATTTCCCACGCAAGCCAATAATCTTCAAGCGTTATTTTTTATTTTGAGTGCTTTGCCTAAAAATGCGGACGGCGCTCCCGTTCTTTCTTTGCTCATTAACAATGGGTGGGTAAAACTGGGATTTTTAAAACTTGGTCGTCTTGCTCCACTTTAGGTGTTGTACCAAAGCCTTTTTTCATCTTTACTATCAAATTTCGACTTTTTCTGATTTTCACACTTTTTTGCAATTTTAGAGTGTCAAAATCTATTTTAACAAAATGCGTATTTAATGGTAAAAAAATAGCTATAAAAATAAAAAATTACCACTTACTCCTAACTCGTCCAACCTCTTTTCACTTAGTACAAAATCTTATGTCAAACTACATATAGCAACAGTGTTTCTATGGAAAAAGTGGCATTTTAAAGTATGCTGAATTGCCTTTTTATACAGGTGGTGTGGTACTTGTTAGGAACCTTTTTCTTTATATATGGAATGAGCATATTGCATATATCTGTTTGGGTGTAACCTCTTAAAACAAGTAAATAGCCTAGTTGGAGGAAGATATGAAGTTGTAAAGGGGAAAATCAACATCCATCTTTACTGTCATTTTTTATTCGATTTTACGCATTTCAAAAGCAGTTATAGTTATATCTTTTAAATAATGGATTAAGCTTATCCTTTTATTTCTGATATTTTTTAATGAAGCCATATGTCTTCCACGTAAAACAGAATATATTTGTATTGCATATTTACGTATTTATTAAAACAATATTTCTCAGTGCTTCTTATTTCACGATGTCGCCTATGAATGGTATAAGGATAAAGCCATTAAGCACCATCATCTTTTCGGTTACGGAGTAACAAGCTAGGGGAAAACATCATCATATTATATTTGCTAACTCCCAATGTTACTGCAGCTTTTGGCACTTGAGGCGGTTTATGAGGGGCATTTTTAGTCCTTTCTTTACTGTTTTTATCTATTCGGCTTTCCCATTTGCAATATGCAAGGGGAAATGGGGTTAATTAATTGAATATAAATAGATTTTAAATGAGACAAATTTAGAATATCAGTTATCATAAAAATGATAAAATTATGATTGTAAATCAATATATTATATTTTTATGATGAAGGATATTTGACAGTAAAATTTGAATTTATTTTTTATTTTGAGTGTTCTGTCTAAAAATGCGGGATAGGGTTTCCGTTCTTCCCTTGCTGATTAGTCACGGATGGATAGAACAGAGCAAAAGCTTAGCTGTTTTGTACTGCTTTTAAGTCTGAAAGTTTATGTTTTAGGGTGAAAAATCAATCCTGTTGTTTTTTTGAAATTGTTGCAAACAATTCTATTATGATAGATAGCGAGATTTTTATTTTTGGAACCTTGCCTAAAAATGCAAACTCCCGCTCTCTATTTTTGTTAGTTTGTTGTGGTGGTGGGATAGAACGGGAGATTGAGTGGGTCATTTTGTATTTACTTTAGGTTTGAAAGCCAATATTTTGAAGCTGAGAAATCAATCCTGCTGCAAAAGTAAAACGAGAAATATTGAGATCATTTTCAATAAGGGCGCTAATGCGGTTTGTAATGTTGTGAATATGATCTTCTTCTGTTTTTTTCCAAGTGTCAAAAGGATCTTTTTTCTTTCCATAATTTTTGAGAATTTTCATAACGATTTGCCGAAAGCTTTCAGAAACATTTTCTTTGGCTTGGCTTAAAGCCATACTATCATAATAATCTACTACAGGGATTATACGAATTGCTTCGTTAATACGGTTTATACGAATGATTTGCGCAAGTGAAAAGTAGATCTCTGCGGTTTTAATAAGATCACTGTTGCTTTTTTTTGCAATTAAAGAAATATCACAGATTGTTGAAGCAGCTTCCAAGAGAGCTAATTGTTTCGCTAATGCTTTTGGTGCTCCCTCTTCGCTGTAGTGTAATGCTTTTTCTTCAATCTTTTGCTTAATATCGTTGTCGTGAGAATGCATAAGCTCTTTTTCAATAATGCTACGGGCTTGCTTTATTGTTTTTACAATTTCTTCTAATGGACGTGAGAGATCTATGTTATGCAAACCCCAATTGGTTGTTTCAAAGAGCATTGGGGTCATTGTTGCGTAGAATTTATTTTGGACAAGACCGGGTATTTTATTATCAAGCTTATCAATTTGCTCAGACAATTGAGGAATTTCGAAACCATCGCGGATGGCAATAAAAACGCGAATAATATTTTCAGTCTTTTGTTCTGTTGCATCGTGTAGTCTATTAACAAAAGTGGGGCCTCCACGATTTACAATATCGTTGGCAATCAGCGTTGCGATAATATTACGACGCAATTGATGGTTAATAACTTCCTTCTTAAAATTTTCTTGAATTTGGGTTGGAAAATAGTTCAGCAGGGCTGTATTGAAATAGTGATCATCAACAATGGGGCTATTAGCAATTTCTTCTTTTAAGGTCAATTTAGCATAGGCAAAAATAACGGCGAGTTCTGGACGGAGAAGACCTTTGCCTTGGGTTGTTCTTTGTCGTAAAATTTGCTCATCAGGGAGTATTTCAACTCTGCGATCTAGAAGCTTTTTTTGTTCCAAGTCGTGCATAAAGCGTATTTGATAGGGCAAATCAGCAGTGCTCTGGTTTTCCGCCAAAGAAAGCGCAAGAGGTTGTAGATAATTGTTGCGCAAGACGAGTTGCTCGACTTGAGGCGTCATTTTTTTCAAGAGCTTATTGCGTTCTTCGCGAGTTAACGTTTTGGCACGTAGTGCTGATGCAAGAACAATTTTGAGATTGACCTCAATATCAGAACAATTCACACCAGCAGAATTGTCAATGGCATCCGTATTGCATCGACCACCATTTAAGACATATTCAATCCGTCCACGTTGTGTAACACCAAGATTAGCTCCTTCACCAATAATTTTTGCACGCACTTGTTCTCCGGTAATGCGTATTGCATCATTTGCGCGATCACCTACTTGGGCATCATTTTCTGTTGCAGCACGGATATAAGTACCAATGCCACCGAACCATAAAAGATCAACAGGGGCTTTGAGAAGAGCAGAGATAATTTCAAAGGGTGTTCCTGTTTGTTTTTCGAAACCAATGGCTTGTGCTGCTTCAGGTGAGAGGGTAATGGTTTTTTCTTTTCGTGAGAAGATACCACCGCCCTTTGATAATTTGGTTTTATCGTAATCCTGCCAGCTTGAGCGAGGTAGTCTGAAGAGACGCGTACGCTCTACATAGCTTTCGTCTATGTTCGGATCTGGATCAATAAAGATATCGCGGTGATCAAAAGCGGCAATCAATTTTGTTTGTTTGGAAAGCAGCATTCCATTGCCAAAGACATCACCAGACATATCGCCAACACCGACACAGGTGAAGGGCGTTGTTTGAATATCGTGATTAAATGATTCTCTAAAATGTCTTTTGACGGCTTCCCATGCACCTTTAGCTGTAATACCAATGTCTTTGTGGTCGTAACCTGCTGAACCTCCAGAGGCAAAAGCATCATCAAGCCAAAAGTGGTTTGCTTGGCTGATGGCGTTGGCTGTATCAGAAAAAGTTGCTGTTCCTTTGTCCGCTGCAACAACAAAATAGGGGTCAGGGTCATCATGACAGATGACATTGTGGGGAGAACTTATTTTGCCGTTAATCAGATTGTCTGTAATGGAGAGCAAAGCTGTTATAAAGTCTGTATAAGCTTGTCGTGCTGCTTCTATGATGACAGCACGGTCATTTGTTTGGGGAAGCCGATGGGGATAGAATCCACCTTTTGCACCTGCAGGAACGATAACCGCATTTTTAACTTGTTGGGCTTTGACTAAGCTAAGCACTTCGGTGCGGTAATCTAATGCACGGTCAGACCAACGAATGCCGCCACGAGCGATAGGTCCAAAACGCAAATGGACCCCTTCAACTTCTGGTCCATAAACAAAAATTTCTCGGTAAGGGCGCGGTTCAGGCAAACCTTCAATCTGGCGTGGATTTAATTTGGTGGCTAAAATACGCCGTGGACTTCCATCAGGAAGAGGCGTAAAGGCATTCGTTCGTAAACTCGCCTCGATAAGGTTACAATAACGGCGTAAAATGAGATCATCATCTAAACCAGAGACTTTCCGTAATTTTTCTTCAATGCGCTTTTGAATAACTTGTTGGTTTTTTTTTCGTTCTTTTTCTGTATGGCTTTGATGAAATTTTAAATGAAATAAAGCATAAAGATCTTGGGTAATGTCAGGATAAGCATTTAAAGTTTGGGCAACGCGATCTTGCGAATAAGGAATTCCAGCTTGTTGGAGATAGCGCCCATAATGGCGCAAAATAACAATTTCATGCCAATCAAGCTCAGCTGTTTGGGTGAGAGCATTAAAGCCGTCATTATCAGCATTTTGTGCCCAAATGGCTTCAAAGGTTTCGGCGTGTTTTTGACCGTCTTTTTCAAAATTGATACAGCGTTGGAAAGTACTTTCCAGCTGCATATCATGAAGATACACAGAGCGCCCATTGCCATCTGGTAATTCAAGGGTTTGTTCAGCAATAACGCGAAACCCCATATTTTCAAGGAGTGGTACACGTTTGGAAAGGGCAAGAGCTTCGTGGCGGTGAAAAAGCCGAAGAGAAATGTACTGTTTTTCTTTGTTTTGTGCGTGATAAAAGATCACGAAAAGCGGCTTTTCATCATGAAGACTTAGAATATGTCCGGCATCGTTAATAGCGTCTTCAGCTGAAAATAAATCACGATAGCTGTTGGGGAATTCGCTGGCTAGACGTGTTTGTTGCTCTGTTATTTTCTGGGTAAGAGCGATGGCTTGAACCCTGTCTTCCCAACTTCGTGCAATCGAACGTACATGTTGTTCAAGTGTGGAGCGCTCATGAAGGGGAACAGTTTCGTTTCCTTTGCGATGGATGATATAATAGACACGTATAAGGGGGCTTTCCAAAAATAGCGGATAAGATTCAAAAAAGTCACCTTTATAAAGCTCAACAAAATGTTCGCCAACTTTTTCACGCAGGCTGCTGCTATATTGGTCACGCGGTACGTAGACAAGGATAGAAACAAAGCGTCCAAAAGAATCAGTGTGGGCAAGAACTCGTAAACGTGGGCGCTCATCTAATTGTAGAATAAGCTTAGTGTTTTCTGTCAATGTATCAACATCAGAGCGAAACATTTCATCTCTTGGATAGGTTTCTAAAGCACTGATGAGTGCTTTACCTGAATAATCGGCGTGATTGTGTCCAAGACGTTGAATAATAGTTCGGGCTTTTTCTTTTAAGAAAGGAATTTGCAAAATAGAACGTGTATAAGCTGAGGAGGTAAAAAGCCCTACAATGCGTAATTCTCCACAGAGTTGGTTTTCTTTATCAAAGATTTTAAGACCAATATAATCGAGCCAAACAGAACGGTGAATTTTGGAGCGGCTGTTCGCTTTTGTCACGATAAACAGATTATCGCTTTCCATGAAGGATAAAACTTCTTGAGGAGGTTCTTTCATGCTTTTATCGTCAACAATATGAATAGAAGCATCCGTGAGTATACCAAGCTCAATATTACTCGCTGTAAAGGATTTTAGGGGTTTTTGGTCTTTGATGAAGTTGTAAGTGCGCATACCAAGGAAAATGAAATTATCATCCATTAGCCAGTGAAGAAATTCAATAGCTTTTTCGCCTTCTTGTTTGTAGTGTGGGGGAAGACTTATTTGGTAGGCATGAATCTGCTTTTCAACTTCTTCAAGCATAGGTTTCCAGTCTTGTACAGCAGCATTAACCTGTTCAAGAACTAAGGTGAGTTCATTTTCAAGTTTTTGTATTTGCTGTTTGTTTAATGACTCGATGTGAATTTGCATCAGACTGATGCGTTTTCCAGAAGCACAATCAATAATGGGGTGTGCAATCAAATAGATATGGTTTTTGTGTTGATTAAAAACATTTAAAATAGAATCGAGAAGGAAGGGTTTGTTATCATTGACAAGCGTGATAACGGTTATAGGTCTGTTACTACGGGTTAAATTTTGCTCAAAGCAGATGGTATTTTTTCCCGTCTGATGGAGATTAAAAGCTTTTACCGCGATGGCTGTGGCTTTTTGAAGTTCTTCATTTTCGTAATAAGCAATATCTTCTTTATCGGTTTGGGCAAAAAGGATTTGTTCTATTTTATCTTGGGTGTTTTTTGTCTCTGTTTTTTTTTGTTGCAACACATTCACTCTCCCTTTTTGCTCTTAAGGGGTCTTTATTAAAAGCAGACCATTATATTTTTTATATACTGTAACACCTTCTTTCTAAAGAAAATAGCTCTTTATTTGGAAAGAATGAGTTTGTTTTTGCTATTTTTTAGTAATATTTTGTACTTTAAAGAAATATTTTGCTTCAAGGAAAGGGCACTTTTAGTATTTTTGTATGTTAATAGTTTGTTTTTTTAAATATACAAAATAAAAGTAAAAAAATAAGCAAAAGTAAAGAGAGAATGGCGCATTTACCAGAAAGACTTTTAAGTGGTTACCAAAACTTTATAAACAATCATTTTTTATATAAAATAGCAGATTATCAGCAATTGGCGATTGAGGGGCAGAAACCTGAAGTTTTGGTCATTGCTTGTTGTGATTCGCGTGCAGTACCAGAAATGATTTTTGATGCTAAGCCAGGGGAAATTTTCACCCTGCGCAACGTGGCCAATGTGGTTCCTCCTTTTTCTCCTGATGACCAATATCACGCAACATCAGCAGCTCTTGAATATGCTGTGCAATTGCTTGAGGTGAGACATATTGTCGTTTTTGGTCATGCCCATTGTGGAGGCATTCGTACTGCTCTTAATGAGACATATAAATCTTTATTATCAAATGATTTTATCGGTCAATGGATAAGTCTCTTAGCACCAGCAGCAGAAATCGTTTTGAATAATAAGTCGTTGTCTTGGCCAGAAAAACAGACGGCATTAGAGCAGCTTTCTATTCGCCATTCGTTGAGAAATTTAGAGACGTTTCCGTGGATAAAGCTTCGCAAAGATCAAGGTTTTTTGACATTGCATGGGGTTTGGTTTGATATCTCTAGCGGAAAATTATGGAGCATGGAACAGGAAACAGGTTGTTTTATGCGTGTTGAAGTTGAAAGTTTTGAAGTATAGTATTTGTTGTTTTTATTTCTTCGTATAAAAAGATATTTTATGATAAAACTTGACAAAGCTGGGGTTTTATTGTTTGAAGGAGCAAGCTTTCAGTGACAAAATTAACTTGGAGCCACCGACTGAGACCCCAGTTTAAGGGTATAAAGAGATCTCAGAGGTCAACATCCGACGGCGCGATGCGTTCTCGGATGCTATTTTGGTTTGTTTGTTATGCAACAATGAGGTAAATGATGTTTGAATCCTTGCAAGAGCGACTTGGTTCTATCCTGTCTCATTTGACGGGACGTGGCGCTTTATCGGATCAGGATGTTGTAGAGGCGCTGCGTGAAATTCGTCGCGCTTTATTGGAAGCTGATGTTGCTCTTGATGTTGTGCGCTCTTTTACCGATAGAGTTCGGGAAAAAGCTGTTGGGGCCGAAATCGTTAAATCAATTAAACCAGGCCAAATGGTGGTTAAAATTGTTCATGATGAATTGGTTCATATTCTTGGAAATGAAAGCGTTCTGAGTGATTTAAATGCACCAGCTCCAGTTGTTATCATGATGACTGGTTTGCAAGGTTCTGGAAAAACAACTACAACAGCAAAGCTTGCAAAACGTTTTACTGATAAGCACAATAAAAAAGTTCTCATGGCGTCATTAGATACACGCCGTCCCGCTGCACAGGAGCAATTGCGCCAATTGGGAGAACAGGCAAAACTTGCAAGCTTGCCTATTATTGCGGGTCAGCTGCCTGTTGATATTGCATCACGTGCCGTACAGGCTGCTAAATTGGGTGGTTATGACGTGCTTCTTCTTGACACAGCAGGACGTAATCATATTGATGAAGCTTTGATGCTCGAATTGGCTGAAATTAAAGCATGTTCCCTTCCTCATGAGATTATGTTGGTGGCTGATAGTTTGACGGGGCAAGATGCCGTTCATCTTGCTCGTTCTTTTGATGAGCGTGTAGGGATTACGGGGATTATTTTAACACGGATGGATAGTGATGGGCGTGGTGGCGCTGCTCTTTCTATGCGTGCTGTTACAGGTAAACCAATTAAAGCAATTGGAACTGGTGAAAAAATAGATGCTTTAGAAGAATTTCATCCCAGTCGTATTGCTGATCGTATTCTCGGAATGGGGGATATTGTTTCTTTGGTTGAAAAAGCTGCTGAAACAATGGATCACGAGAAAGCTGCTGCTTTTGCAAAAAAAATGCAAGCTGGAAAATTTGATCTGAATGATCTTGCAGAACAGTTGCAGAAAATGAAAAAACTGGGTGGAATGGGCGGTATTATGGGCATGTTGCCAGGAATGGGGAAGGTCAAAGAGCAGATTGCGGCTGCGGGGTTTGATGATCGTTTGTTTGATCGTCAATTGGCCATTATTTCATCTATGACACCCAAAGAGCGGGCGAATCCAGAGCTTTTAAAACATAGCCGCAAACAACGAATTGCTAAGGGGTCTGGTACGACAGCGGCTGATATTAATAAACTTTTGAAGATGTATCGCCAAATGGCTGATATGATGAAAGCCATGGGTGGTAAAGGAAAAAGTGGTTTTATGGGAAAAATGTTGGGAGGCCTTGGTTCCAAAATGGGTTTGGGTGGTATGGGAAACTTGGGAGGGGATTCTCCAGCTATGCCGGATTTGTCGGGATTGGATCCAAAGCAATTCTCAATGCTTCAAAAGCAAATTGAAAATGGTAATGGAGGGAAGCTCTTGCCCGGACTTCCTAAGCGTGGACCTACATTTCCTGGTCTTTCCAATGGCATTGTCGATGGGGGAAATTTTCCTCAGCATCCTAAGAAAAAATAAGATGTAAAGAGGGAAAGGAATATAATGCAGGAAACAGTATTAAACGAATTGGCACATTTACGAGCATCCATTGATAATTTTGATGCAACCTTGATTCATATCTTAGCAGAGCGGTTTCGTTGTACGAAAGCTGTTGGGCGCTTAAAAGCGCGTTATGATTTGCCTAAAGTAGATCCTCTGCGTGAGCAATATCAGGTAGCGCGTTTGCGGCAATTGGCTATGGATAGTGATCTTGATCCTGATTTTGCTGAAAGATTTTTAAAATTTATTATTAAAGAAGTTGTGAGTCATCATGAAGTTATTGCTGAAGAGCAAAAAATAAAAAAAGTCAATTTAAACGAAAGCCAGAGCTGACAATAGGAGATAAAATATGGCATTGAAAATTCGTTTGTCCCGTGGAGGTTCAAAAAAACGTCCTTACTATCATATCGTCGTTGCAGATGTTCGTAGTCCGCGCGATGGGCGGTTTCTTGAACGTGTTGGTGCATGGGATCCAATGTTGCCTAAAGATGGACCGAGGGTGAAACTTAATGAAGAACGTATCCAATATTGGCTTGGGCAAGGGGCTCAACCAACAGATCGCGTTTTACGGTTTTTAGATGCAGCTGGCTTGAAAAAGCGTCCAACTCGTAATAATCCACATAAAGGTGAACCGGGTAAAAAAGCACAAGAACGTATAGCAGCAGCAAAGCAAGCAGCAGAAGAAGCAGCGGCAGCGGCTGAAGCAGAATCTGCTTCAGCATAAGAAGCATGGTTGTTTAATCAATGTGTTTTAAAAGCTTTAGAAAAATAAATATTATCCGTTTTTGTCTATCAAAAACGGATTTTCATTAAAAAGCTGCTTGTTTAAATTGCGCCGTTTTTTTTTTTAAATCAATGGTTTTAAAAATCAATGGCGCGGCCTTTAATTTCCCAGTCTCCATAGCGGGAAGGGTCTTTGCCGCCGCGTCCGCCGTTTTCTAAAGGTTGTTCCTTTTTTGCTGCGCGTTTTCGTCTTTCTTCAGCTTCTTTAAGGGCGCGTTGTGCTGCGGGAGAAAGAGATTGCTGTTTAACGACAGTTGCATTTTTTTTGCTTGTTTTCTCATCTTTTTTATTCATTTTACACCTATTCCATTGAAGAAGCAGAAAGAAAACACCATCATATAGTATTGATTGACTTTTATCATGGAGTTTTTTGAGTAATGAATATAATGCGTACAGCTATGCTTTTGGCTTTTTTAACTGCTCTCTTTATGGGAGTTGGTTATCTTGTTGGAGGGGGCGGTGGCATGGTCATTGCTCTTTTGATGGCAAGTGGTTTAAACTTTTTTTCTTATTGGAATTCAGATAAAATCGTTTTACGCATGTACGGGGCGCGTGAAGTTGATCAGCATTCAGCACCAGTTTATTATAAGATTGTAAGCGATTTAGCTAAAAAAGCTTCTCTTCCTCAACCAAAGGTTTATGTTATTGAGAATGCACAGCCAAATGCTTTTGCGACGGGACGTAATCCGCAAAATGCAGCTGTTGCTGCAAGTACTGGGTTGTTAGAGCGGTTAAGCGCTGAGGAAATTGCCGGCGTTATGGCGCATGAGCTCGCACATATTGAGCATCGTGATACGTTAACAATGACTCTAACCGCAACGATTGCAGGGGCAATTTCGATGCTTGGTAATTTTGCTTTCTTTATGGGAGGACAGCGTAATTCTTCAGAAGATTCTCATGGCGCTGGGGCAATTGGAGGATTTATTGCATTGCTCGTGGCGCCTTTTGCAGCGATGCTGGTGCAAATGGCGATTAGCCGTACACGGGAATATGCTGCGGATCGTAGAGGGGCTGAAATATGTGGTAATCCTTTATGGTTGGCTTCGGCATTGCGTAAGATTGCTGATGGAGGACGTGGGGTATATAATGAAGAAGCAGAGCATAATCCAGCAACCGCGCATCTGTTTATTATTAATCCTTTGAGCGGTGAGGGAGCGGATAGTCTTTTTTCGACACATCCAGCAACTGCAAATCGTATCGCTGCTCTTTATCAGCAAGCAGAAGAGATGAAAGGGGCTCTTGCCAAAAGTGTGGGATGGAATAAAGAAGACGCTATACATGAAAAAAGCAGCGGGATGAACTATGGAGATTTTCATAGTGGTCAGGCTCATGCATTAGGTGAGCAAGAAAACAGTTCTTTTCAGCGTGTTACAAAACGTCCTTCTTGGCTTCGTTATGAAAATTCAAAAAGATCTCGTTCATAGAATTATTGAGAGAGCTCTTGAGAAAACTGTGATATAAAGGTGGTGTTTTGAAACACAAAAAAGCGGGGCATGTGTCTGAAAAAAATGTTCCAGGATTAGCTGTTCGACAGGTGTGTGTGCGTCTTTTGGGGGCGGTAGTTGATAAGTACACGCCTCTGTCTGGTTTGACGGATAATGAACACGGACATCCACAATATTTGAAGCTTTCACAACGAGATCGTTTGTTATGTCGGGCTATTTTAACAGCTTCATTGCGTCATCGAGGGCAGATTATGGCGGCTCTCTCACGCTTTTTGGCGCGTCCTTTGCCTTCACAAGCACTTTCACTTCAGCATCTTTTGCATATCAGTGTTGCACAAATTCTTTATCTTGATATTCCCGATCATGCGGCTATTGATTTAGCTGTGCGTGTGGCGAAACTTGATCCTCGAATGCGCCGTTTTTCAGGGGTGGTGAATGCTCTTTTGCGCAATGTTGCACGTGAGGCAGAGCCTTTACGCCAACAAGTTCCTACCATTGAAGGTGTGCCAGCGTGGTTTGGACAGCTTTTAATATCAGCTTATGGAACAGAAAAGGTACATCAGATTATCGCAATTCAAAGTGTGGAACCTCCTTTCGATTTGACAGTGAAATCTGATAGTGGTGGATGGGCTGAAAGGCTTGGCGGTGTGGTATTGCCCAATGGTTCTGTTCGATTGAAGCGTCTGGAGTGTTCTGTTTCTGATTTACCAGGCTATCGTGAAGGGTCTTGGTGGGTCCAAGATTTTGCAGCAGCTTTGCCTGCTTGTTTACTTGGGAGTATTGAGGGTAAACGCGTTGCTGATCTTTGTGCGAGCCCTGGAGGAAAAACAGCACAATTGGCTTTGCAAGGGGCTGAGGTGACTGCAATTGAGCTTTCTGCTAACCGCATAAAGCGTTTAAAAGAAAATATGGAACGGCTTCATTTTTCAGTTCATATTTGGCAGGGCGATGTGAAAAATTTCCATTCAACACAGCTTTTTGATGCGGTTCTTCTTGATGCTCCTTGTTCTTCTACAGGAACAATCCGTCGTCATCCAGATATTTTATGGACGAAATCGAGGGAAGATATCGTCAAGTTAGCGGCGTTGCAATATGATTTGCTTGTCGCAGCAATTTCTTTGGTAAAGGAGGGGGGGCGGATTGTTTTTTCCAATTGTTCATTGGCAAGAGAAGAAGGTGAAGATCTTATTGAGAAAATTTTATCGATACGCAATGACATTGTTTTAGACCCTATTTATCCAGAGGAAATGGGAGCACTGGAACATTTGCTTTGTGGGGGGATGTTACGGACAACGCCTGCGGATTTTTGTCATAAAAATTTTGATGCTGAGAAAACCGTATTTTTAGGAATGGATGGTTTTTTTGCTGCGCGCTTACGAAAAATTGCTTAATTAACGCTTCATTTACAAAAATGGTCGAAATTGTATTTGATTCAGCATAAATGGAGATGAAATTTTGGCGGTTGCGGTAAAAGCTCCTCAGGTAAAAGTGGCAGCCTGTATCGATACGATACAGAATGTTATGCGGCGTTTATGGGTTGGACCATTGTTTCGTTGGCGGTTTTCAGGGTTTCGTCCTCATAAAATTTTAGCGCATCCCATAGATTTGCATGTAGCTGATCCGATGATGGCGCATGAATTTTATCATGGTCGTTTTGCTTTTGCTGGTCACATTGTTCATTCTGGTGCTGTTTCGCCGTTTTCATTGGTTCCACCAACGCTAGAATGGGAAGCGGCTCTACATGATTTTCATTGGTTGCGCCATATGGAGGCAGCAGGAAGTGATTTAGCTTCTGCACATGCACGCTCTCTTTTAGAAGATTGGTTTGACCATGCTGGCAAGAAGGTAAAAGGACTTGCTTGGAGTGGTCCTGTTGTGGCGCGGCGTTTGATTTCATGGATTTGTCATTCGAAAATGTTGTTAGAAGGGGCAAGTGAGCGGTTTGAAAAACGCTTTTTGTGTGCACTTGGTTTGCAATTTCGTTATTTGCGCGTAACAATTTGTAGTATGGAGCACAATGATCAACGTTTACAAGCAGCTGTAGCTTTGACGTTTGCATCTCTTGCTTTGCCTGTTTCTGCGGCAGTGAAAAAAAAGGTACAAACCACACTTATAGAGGAGCTTTCCCGTCAAATCCTAGTTGATGGTGGGCATATTTCCCGTAGTCCTGTTATTTTGCTGAATTTGTTATCGGATTTATTGTCGTTACGGCATCTTTTTATGCGTAGCAATGAAACAGCACCCCGTATTTTGATTGATTCTGTTGAGCGTATGTTGCCAGCTTTACGATTCTTTATCCATGAGGATCAAACGTTGGCCCATTTTAATGGGGTTGGTCCCCTTGTATCGGAACGGTTATCATCACTTTTGGAGCTTGATGAAACAGGAGGACATCCTTTTAGTTATGCCCGTTATTCAGGATTTCAGCGCTTAAAAGCCAATCAAACAACAGTGCTTGCAGATACAGGAAAGTTTCCACCTCGCTCTGTAGCACAGCAGGCTTGTTCGGGGTGTTTGTCTTTTGAAATGTCTTCACAAGGGCACCGTTTTATTATCAATGCCGGTGTTAATCCTGATGGGCGGGAAGAGTATCGACATTTAGGGCGTGTTACTGCAGCACATTCAACAGCTACGCTTAATGATTGTTCAGTGGGTGCTTTTTATCATAAAAACAAAAATGGCGCGCCATTTTTGTTTGATGGACCAACAGACGTTCAAGTGTGCCGTATAGAGGATTCAGAGAAGACGGGTTTTATTGCGAGTCATAATGGTTATATGCGACCCTTTAATCTTATTCATGAGCGTGGTCTTATTTTGGCGACAAATGGAGATACGATTGAAGGTTTTGATCGCTTTTTTATGCCAAATAAAGGGGGAAAGAGACACAAGAGTGTGCAAAATGAACAAAATCATGTTGCTGTTCGGTTTCATCTTCATCCACAAGTTGAAGTTAACTATGATGGCAAACGTGTGTGTTTAGCCGTAAAGAATGAGAACGTGAAGAGTGAACAAATATGGTATTTTATATCGCCTGACGCAGATATTTGTCTTGAAGATTCGATTGATTTTGCAGAATTAACAGGTCCACAACGGACACAACAGATTGTTTTATATTTTCGTCCTGCATTTCAGGAAAAAGTTCGTTGGCGTTTTATCCGTAAAGCGTTTGATAAAAAATTAGAACATTGTTCCAACCCATAGTATATTGCGTTTTATCTTGCGTGTCGCAAAACATCATCGTTTATTGTGGTAATATTCTCAAAATTTGAAGATCATATCAATTTTATACACGAAGAGTTTTGTTAGAGTATGGGTTGGATGTTTTTAGGCAAGGTTTGCTCATAGAATCTCATGAGGTGATGCTAAAAGGGATTGGCTCCAGAAAAAAGGTTTTTTGAAAGACCATTGTTGACAGATGAGTACTAGTTAAGGATTTTGATCCTTTAAAGATATGGAGAGAAAATTAAGCCGTTGCTTATCTTCTATAAGTTTTTAAGTGTGCTGTTGGGATCAATATTTCTCTCTGAGAGAGTTGCATTAATAGGATTACGCTCTTCACGAAAAACAGAGCGCTATTGTATTGTATTCACGGACTTATTTTAAAGAAAAATCCCTTAACGCTTCCAAGCCTATTTTGCGACGATGCCCGTGATGGGTATAACGGTAAATCCATTAAGCACCCCCCATCTTTATGCTTATGAAGGAGCAGTTCGGCACTATCACACTATTTATCAGTGCCCAATGTTTGTAACAGTTCTTGGCACTAGAGATGGTTCATAAGAGGCATTTTTAGCCTTTTCTTAATAGCTTTTATCCATACAGCTCTCCCCGCTTGTAACGTGCAGGCGAATGGTTTTTGTTGATTCAACATACACAGATTTGAAATGAGAGAATCTTACGGTATTCGGGGTTCTAATTTAATATGAATAACGCTAAATTATTATTACAAATCAAATGTTGTACATCACAGAAGCATTGAAAATTCGAGAAACAATACATAACAATGGCCGAGAAAAATAACTCTTCTGCTCTTTGTTATTATACTAAAAATGAAGTTATAATAACAAACCACAAAATGCGCGCTTTTTTATAGCAAAGCATTCTCTCAAATATCTTAAACAATTTTCATAAAGATTTACGCGAATAACGTCGTGCAATTGAATCAATATCACCTCGACAAATTCCAAGATCACTAAGTTCATATGTTGAAAGACGACTTAACGCATTAACGGTTCGACGATAACGGCGCCAATTACTATAAAAACGTAGAATATTCATATCCCCTACTCAAACTTTTCATTACACTCTTTAGTTTAAGAATAGAGTATATTACTAAAAAGAGTTGTGTTATAATATCATAGCAGGTATGCATCTACATACAAGATAATGTCCCTTTAACATTTTCCTCATGCGAAAGGGTAACCATTAAAAATATCAACAAGAACATCTTATCCCTAACCAATGGCTAAATTATGTGCATTTTCTGCGGTGATAAACTTCTTCACGTGTAGCTTCTTTGGATTGAATAACTGCTTCCATTTCAACAGTTATCAATAGTCATACGATAATTATGAAAAATTCCTTGAAACATTTGTCTCATACGAAAAGAAAAGCAGCAAAATTATTAATGGCGGAAGTGACGTGTTCCTGTAAAAACCATCGCTAACCCCTGTGCATCAGCAGCGGCGATAACTTCTTCATCACGCATGGAGCCTCCTGGTTGAATAACTGCTGTTGCTCCTGCTTCAGCTGCTGCTAATAAACCATCAGCAAAAGGAAAAAATGCATCTGATGCAACAACAGATCCTTTTGTGAGAGTTTCTGTTAAGCCTGCTCTTTGCGCACTTTCTGCTGCTTTACTTGCAGCAATTTTTGCTGAATCGATGCGGCTCATTTGTCCGGCTCCAATTCCAACTGTTGCGCTATTTTTCGCGTACACAATAGCATTTGATTTAACGTGCTTTGCTACACGAAAAGCAAATTGAAGATCACGCATTTCATCTTGAGTTGGTGCCCGCTTTGTCACTACTTGCAATTTAAGATCATCGACTACCACGTTATCACGTGATTGTACTAAAATGCCTCCTGCAAGTGTTTTCGCAAGAAGTCCTCCACAGCGTGGATCAGGAACTCCACCTGTAATGAGCAAACGAAGATTTTTTTTCTTGGCAATAATTTCACGTGCCGCCATTGTGGCATCAGGAGCAATAATCACTTCTGTGAAAATTTTAACAATTTCTTCAGCACATTCCTCATCAAGGGTTTGATTTAAAGCAACAATTCCACCAAATGCCGATACATTATCACACATAAGAGCTTTCAAATAAGCGTCTTTCAAATTTTCTCCTTCCGCAACACCACAAGGATTGGCATGTTTAATAAGAGCGACAGCAGCGGTTTTTTGCGGATCAAATTCTGCCACAAGTTCAAAGGCTGCATCTGTATCATTCAGATTGTTATAAGAAAGCGCTTTGCCTTGTAAAAGTTTTGCTGTTGCAATACCAAAACGTTTTTCATTATTGCGATAAAATGCTGCCTGTTGATGTGGATTTTCCCCATAGCGCATAACACTTTCAAGATGACCGGAAAAACTCTGCCATGATGGAGTTTCAATTTTTAAATCCCGTGCAAACCACGATGCTATTGCCGTATCATAGGCAGCGGTGTGTGCATAAGCGCGCATTGCTAGCTGATGACGCATAGATAAGCTTAAACATCCATTATGCTGCTTTAATTCAGCTAGAATCGAATCATAATCTTTTATCGCTGTTACAACACCGGTATAAGCATAATTTTTTGCCGCAGCGCGAATCATCGCCGGTCCACCGATATCAATATTTTCAAGAGTCGTTTGCCCATCAGCTCCCGAAAGGATCGTCTCTTCAAAAGGGTAAAGATTCACCACTAAAAGATCAATTCCATGAATGCTGTTCTTTTCCATAGCTTCCCTATGGTTAGGATCTTCTCTTACCCCTAACAAAGCACCATGAATCAAAGGATGGAGTGTTTTTACACGCCCATCCATTATTTCAGGAAATCCGGTAACTTCAGCAACATCTTTTACGGGTAAACCAGCTGCTATGAGGGTTTTTGCTGTTCCTCCTGTTGAAATTAATTCAACATTGTAAGTAGCATGAAGGGCTTGTGCAAAAGCAACCACACCCGTTTTATCAGACACAGAAAAGAGAACACGACGAACCCGATGAAGATCAGGTATGGGAAAATTTTTGGCAACAACACCCATAACAGAAGCCTTAAAAATGAAAGAGTTAAAATTCTAGTAAAACACGCTTATACGTTTATAGCATAAGCCTTTAGCAAAATACACTGAAAGGATAAACTGTCTTTTTAGAATATAGGATGATTCACCTTTTTCTATTATCCTGTAAAAACCTCTCATTTGAGGTGTGGTGATAGGTATAAAAGTCTCATTGAGACATTAAATATTTTTTTGTTGCTTATAACTCAATATCTCATCTTCATAGCAGTTTTGAAACAAAAAATGCATCCGTATGTTCTCTGCTATATTAGCCTTTATACTAGATGAAGGCGAAAGTATTGCGTATATCAATTGGAGTAATCTCTGAAATGGGAAATAATCTAATGAAGCAAGAATATAAAATTATAAAGGCAAAAATGAGTGCTCATCTTTCCTATCATTTTTAAATTTAACTTTATATTTTTCAAAAGCGTTTATGACAATGTTTTTTAAGAGTGAATTTTTTATAGAGTGGAGATAATGCATTGCTTCACATTTTTGGGCATTACATTTTTAATGAATAAACCCTCGTTTTATGATGATTTTTTAAAGAGTGTCGCGTAAATCTTTTGTGGATGGTATAAAGATCTATTGTATGCCTATGATCTTTATTTAACAAAGGCGCAAGTTGGTAGATTTTATTCTCTTTATCAGTTTTCAAGATTCTAAAAATTTTTGTTACTTGAGATGGAAGAGGTATTTTTTTAGTTTTTTTGCCGTAGCAGAAAAAGAAAACCTCCTAACACACCAGCAGCTAAAATAAACCACGTGATTGCATAAACGAGATGATTATTTCGAAAATGGATAATCGTAAGACCAACGACGGGAAGTTTTGCTTGTGGAGATGTTTTTCTGGCATCAATGAAATAAGGGGCAACAGTGGACAAACCAAGTTTTTGTGCCATAGCGGGGAGATCGCGCGTATACCATAAATTTTTGTCAGGATTATTTTTACGCGGGAAAAATCCATTTTTTTCACTCATGCGTAATAAACCTATAATCGTTGTTTGTTCTGTGTCCGTGGTAGAATTTTGCTGAGATAAGGCATTTGTATGCGATTGCTCTGTGTTTTGAAAATTGTTACGTTCATCCATAGGGATAAAGCCACGGTTGATAAAGATCAGTATATTATCAGCAGTTTGTAAGGGAGTCAAAACCCAATAGCCTGTAGTATTTTGAGCGGCAGCAGTGACTAAAATATTTTTATCTGTTAAAAATTTTCCTGTGATAATAACAGGTTGATATTCATATTTTTCAAAAGTAACATCTGACCATTGATTTTTTGGAGGGGCTTTTATGGGGGGTAAATGAATGCGCTGATTGGTACTGGTGATAAGATTTGTTTTCCAGTTTAACCGTTGTACTTGCCATATACCTAATGCACTGAAGAGAAGAAAAAAACAAATACATAAAGTTCCAAATAAAAAAGAAGAAAAACGGCAAGAATTTCCCTGAAGCTTTGTCATGGGGGGGTCTTTTTTGCTCATGATTTGTGCTTCCTTTCGGGACAATAGGCTTTTATTCTAACATGGTATATATTAAAAGAAACATTTTGTACGCTTTTTGGCAGAATTTGCACGCCTTATTGAGGAAAAAGATGAAAAATGAGCCAACAAGAGATGAAAAAGGTTTTATAAAAGACTTGACCTTTTGTTGTCGACCCCCTATTAGAAAGAAACTTCCCAATGATGCCCGTTCAAGGTTGCATTGCGCGTGTTTTGCGTTCATTGTGTCCTTTGGGTATGGGGATTTGAAAGTTTCTTAGAGTTTAAGGGTGAAGTTTATGTCTCGTGCATGTGAATTGACAGGGAAGACGGTTCTGTATGGTAATAATGTTAGCCATGCGAATAATAAGACTCGGCGTCGTTTTTTACCAAATCTTTGCAATGTGACATTGATTTCAGAGGTGTTACAGCAAAGTTATCGCTTGCGTATTTCAGCAAATGCATTGCGTTCTGTTGAGCACCGCGGTGGTCTTGATGGTTTTTTGATTAAAGCAGACGATAAAGAGTTGTCGCAACGTGCGCGTTTGCTAAAACGCCAAATCATTAAGAAAAAAGCTGAGCAAGAAGGTGAGCAAAAGGCTGAACAGGCAGCATAATTGTTAGCGCCATTCTTTTTGGTTTATTAATGCTTTGATTTCGGTTTTCTGTTCTAGAAGTTAAGTTTTTTGCAGGTTGATCGTTTCATTTTATTGGTTCCATATCCCAGGTTAAAAAAAATGTCTTCAAGCGGTCTTTTATTAGAACAGCAAAAGAAAAGGTATGTTGTTTTTTCTATTTTTGCAATGTGCCTTGCTGTCACGGCTTCTAATATTTTAGTTCAATATCCTGTCTATTGGTTTGATTTGAATGAGCTGTTGACTTACGGGGCTTTTACCTATCCATTTGCTTTTCTAATCAATGATTTGACCAATCGTTTTTATGGTCCATCTGCTGCGCGGCGTGTGGTTTATGCTGGTTTTTTTACGGGTGTCTTTGTTTCTTGGATATTGGCGACACCACGGCTTGCACTTGCTTCTAGTTTTGCATTTTTATTTGGGCAACTCCTTGATATTGTGGTTTTTACTCCTTTGCGACGTAAAACATGGTGGAAAGCACCTTTAGCAGCAGCGTTGGTTGGTTCAGCTTTGGATACAGTGCTGTTTTTTGCTCTTGCTTTTTCTAGCTCGTTTGCTGTTTTTGATAAGATAACAGGGTATGCAGATAGTTCACTGGTGGAGAGTACTGTTTTGGGAGGGATAGGCATGCCAGTTTGGCTATCGCTTGCTTTTGGTGATTTTTCGGTAAAAATTATTATGAGTCTGTTGATGTTGATTCCTTATGGGACAATTCTTAACATCGTAAAGCTTCCTCTTTATCAATGTCATTCAAAAGATGATTCCTCTTTTGTTTGTCACAAATAAGGATTTTTGTCTTTTTGTTTTCCTGAAGCCAAGAAAATTGTACGCTATGCTTGGTGTGACACGTTAGTTATAATGGATACTTTATCATTTACCAACTTAAGTAAGAACTCCAACACAAAACGCTTTTTTATTTCAAAATTCTCTTGTGAGGAAAAGATAAAGTCATTTGTTTGAGAAGGGGCTAAATATGCTTTTACAAATGATTCAATGTGACAGAAATTGCAACTGATGTTTATTAATAGATTGATTTAAAATGATAACTTATATTTTTCATTTGAGTGAAAGAGCCCAATATCATAAAATTTTACGCGTTTTAAATACTCTTATATTGAGTTAATAAAAATCATTTGCTTGCCTATGTTATAAGAGGAATTGGCGTGCGGACAACGTCATTTGAGAAAGAAATACTTCTTATGAAGAGCTTTAATGCAATAAAAGTGCAATATTAGGCGCTGAAAGTATATTGATTTATCTTAAAAACATTGGAAACTTGAAAGTAGGATTCTGCTTTTGGCTTGTAGCTTGTAAAGTAAAGGATGATTCTGGATTTTGCATTATGCCATATATGGGCGCTGTTGTGAAATAAGCTTGGAAGCAAGGAAGAATGTAGGAGTGCGGATAAGATATATAATGGTGTGTTCTTTTTCGTGAATGAAGTAATATTTTTTTTCGTGTTTTTCTTATATTTTATGTGAGTAAAGATTTTTTCTTTTATCCATGAGATGGGAGCTTATGTTGATAGATCACCCGTGGTGAGTACTGTTTTGGGAAGGTTAGGGGACAGGTTGGCTTTCGCTTGCTTTAGCAATTTTTGCCGAAAAATTGCTATGAATCCATTTATGCCGATTCTTTTATAAAGAAATTCTTAGTGTTTAAAATATCCTCTTTTTTTTCGTATAATAAATACAACTTTTATCTTTTTGTATTACTGAAGGTGAAAGTTTAGGTATTATATTTTCTGTGAGAGCAGCATTTTAGAGCTATGTCTAGTGGAGATATTTTTCTATATACGTGTATTTCAATATAATGAAATAACACAAGATCGAGACAAAAATGGGTGATTATTCAGTCTTTGAATTTGAATGGTACTCTGGGATATGGTCGTAAATGGAAAGTTCTAAGCAAAACTTTATCAGTCGCAATATAACCAGAAAGTAAAAACAAACTCATTACAATTTTTGAAGATGGTTGGAGCATTTCTTTTAGAGCTCATAATGCATCCAGTAAAGTAGAAGCTTCTTTAAAATTCGATATTCAATTTGTGGGATTATCTTCTCAGGTTGTTAGCCATCAAATTCCAATGGTTTAATGATAGAAATAATTTTTTAAATGTAATCGTTGCTGATTCAAGGCAGGTTTATTTCTTATGAATATGAGTTCTTTTATCACTAAAAAGTATTTCTAATTGTTTTGTTATGGCGTCGGCAAGTTCTTCAGCATTCATAATTGTTACAGCACGTTGGTAATAACGTGTGACGTCATGACCAATTCCAATGGCAATGAGTTCAATAGGGGAGTGTGTTTGGATTTCTTGAATCACTGCGCGTAAGTGTTTTTCTAAATAATTGCTGGAGTTGACCGATAGTGTCGAATCGTCAACAGGAGCGCCATCAGAAATGACCATGAGGATACGACGTTGTTCACGCCGTGATAAAAGGCGTTGATGAGCCCAAATTAAAGCTTCTCCGTCGATATTTTCTTTTAATAATCCTTCTTGCATCATTAAACCTAAATTGCGTCGTGCGCGACGCCATGGGGTATCAGCACTTTTATAGATGATATGGCATAAATCATTGAGGCGTCCAGGATTATGGAGTTTGTTTTGGGTAAGCCATTGTTCGCGCGATTTTCCCCCTTTCCAAGTTTTGGTGGTAAAACCTAAAATTTCAACTTTGACACCACAACGTTCAAGAGTTTGTGCCAAAATATCAGCACAACTTGCAGCAACGCTAATGGGGCGTCCGCGCATTGAGCCAGAATTATCAATGAGGAGTGAAACAACTGTGTCCCGAAATTGGGTGTTGCTTTCCATTTTAAAAGAAAGGGGTTGCATGGGGTCAATAATTAGACGTGGAAGCCGTGTTGTATCAAGATATCCTTCTTCAAGGTCAAAGTTCCAGTTGCGATTTTGTTGCGCCATCAAGCGGCGCTGGAGACGGTTTGCTAAACGTCCAACGATGTTTTGCAGATGATTGATTTGCTTATCAAGATAACGGCGTAAGTGATCTAACTCGTTTTCAGAACAAAAATCTGTTGCTTCCAAAATTTCATCAAATTGACGGGTGAAGATTTTATAATTGCCAAGTCTTTGCATTTGTTCCGAATCAGAAAAAAGGTGTTTGGGTTTGCTCGGCTTTTCTTGCCAAGGTCCATTTTTTTGCTCGCCGTCAGCTTGATCATTGTTGTTTGATTGTGTCGCTTGTGTTTTTCCATCATCTTGCACATCACTTTCTTGTTCAGTGCTGGTTTGTTCTTCACTTTGAGCGTGTTTTTTGTTTTTACTCTCTTCTTCTCTTTGGTCTTGAGGTTCACACGCATTTTTTAATTTTTTATTGTTTTCACTGTTAGAAGCTTCAGCTTGTTGCACTGTCATTTTGAGTGTAACAAGCATTTGGCGAACAATCTGTGCAAAAGCTTGTTGGTTGTAAATATGATGTGGGAGTTCATTGAGTTGTGATGCTGCTTTTTGTTCGAGTTCTTTACGCCACAATTCTAAGACAGAACCCGCTTCTCTTGGAGCTGCGCGCTTTGTTATTTTTTCACGCAATAAAAGTGCAATCGCTTCTTGGATGGGGGCTTCACTTTGGTTGCTAATTTTATGATAATGGGCTCTTTTGTATTTATCGGCGAGCATGACATCAAGATTTTTTGCAAGTCCCTCCATGGCTAAAGTACCAATTGCTTCAACACGTGTTTGTTCGAGGGCATCAAAGACAGCACGTGCTTCTGATTCTAGTGGAGAAAATTGCATGTGAATGCGGTTGTCATGCCATGCTTTGCGCAGAGCCATGGAATCACCTAGTCCGCGGGTAATAGTGATGTCTTTATTTGTTGCGTATTGAGGTAATTCTGGTAAACGCGCGCAACTTTCGCTTAAAGATGGTCGGTTATGACTAAAGGAAACTTCAAGGTTGTTTGTGCCTGCAATCGCACGCATACAGGTGGAAAGTGCTTTTTTAAAAGCTTCAGCATTAAGAGTGTTGTTGGAAGAATCTTTTGCCGGATTTTTGTTGTCGCCAATATCGGTAGCCATGAGTGACAGATTCCTTAAGGCGAAACACCATGAATGAGTGATTCGGGAAGCTCTTGTCCAAAGGCGCGTTGATAAAATTCTGCAACAGTGGCACGTTCGAGTTCATCACATTTATTGAGAAAGGTTAATCGGAAGGCAAAGCCGACATCTTGAAAAATTGTTGTATTTTCTGCCCAAGTAATGACGGTACGTGGACTCATGACAGTTGAAAGATCTCCATTGATAAAAGATTGGCGTACCATATCAGCAACATGAACCATTTGTGAAATTGTCTTTTTTCCCTCAGCCGTTTGAAAAGATTTGACCTTTGAACAAATGATATTAACCTCTTTATCATGGGGTAAATAATTGAGTATCGTAACAATAGACCAGCGGTCCATTTGAGCTTGATTGATCTGTTGGGTACCATGATAGAGACCGGTTGTATCACCAAGACCAATGGTGTTTGCCGTTGCAAAAAGACGAAATGCTGGGTGTGGAGAGATGACACGGCTTTGATCAAGTAAGCTTAGTTTTCCAGAGGTTTCAAGAACGCGTTGGATGACAAACATAACATCGGGACGCCCCGCATCATATTCGTCGAAAACAAGAGCAATATTATTTTGATAAGCCCATGGCAAAATGCCCTCTTTAAATTCAGTGATTTGTAAGCCATCTTTTAAAACGATAGCATCTTTTCCTACAAGATCGATACGACTTACATGACTATCGAGATTAATGCGAAGACAAGGCCAGTTAAGACGTGCAGCAACTTGTTCAATATGCGTTGATTTCCCTGTACCGTGATAGCCAGAAACCATTACACGGCGGTTAAAGGTAAAACCTGCGAGAATCGCTAAAGTTGTTTGCTGATCAAAAAGATAATCAGGATCGATATCAGGAACATGGGGACTTTTTGTGCTAAAAGCAGGGACTTTCAGATCTGTTTCAATATGAAATAGATCGCGAGCACAAAGTGTAATATCGGGCAAATTTTCAACGGTAAGATTTGTCATTATGTTTCTGGAAGGGAGAGGACGCTATTTATTCATTAGAAACGATACAAGAGTTAAAGTATTTATGCAATGCTCTATAATGAGAGCCTTAGATATTGAAGAAAGATTTTTTTACATATTCTATAATGTTTTGCAAAAAAAGTAACATTTTGCGCAAATAATGATGGTCTAAATGAAAATAGACTCATATAAGCGCATGTTTTCAGCACAAACCAGACTTTTTTAGCAAATTGTAAGCATGTAAAACATCACGAAAGCGCTCTTCTGAAGCACGATTACCACCATTGGAATCAGGATGGTGCTTTTTTACCAACTCTTTATATTTCATTTTGATGTCTTCTGCTGAAGCGTTTGCCTGTAGTCCCAGTGTATCAAAAGCTTTTGCTTCTAAGGGCTTTAATTTTCGTGAGAACTTATTGTTTGAATGCTGCCCAGTAAAAAGCGTGAAGGGATCGCGCATGCGATTTTGATAGGCAGCTGTTCCAGAGCGAATCTTTGCATAATTCGCGGCTGTTTTTTTCGATGTACCATTGCTCAGATCTGTAGGCCATGTCGGACGATGTCCTGTGAGAGCATCCTTTTGAAATTTTGCGATATCTTTATTGCTAAGACCAGAGAAGTAATTAAAATTTTTATTATAGGCGCGTACGTGTTCAATACAAAAATATAAATATTGTCCTTCGTGATTTCGACCTGCTGGTGCTTTATGGGACCCTGTTTTTTCACAACCTTCCCACTGACACTGTTGTGCTTCTGGCTCAGCTTTTTGTTTTTTATTTGAGCTTATGCGAATTGAATCGAATAATTTAGATGTTATTGTCATATTATTGGTTTATGCAAAATTGATTAATTTTACAAGAATTGACTTTTGAAAAATTTGTTTTCACACTTATTCTATTATGAAAAAGGTGTATCTTTGCACGTTCATTTTGTTTGAGGAATGAAAAATGTTTATAGAAACAATAATTCAGAGAAAGCTTCAGGATGCTTTTCATCCGCAAAAGCTTGAAGTGATTAACGAAAGTCATCTTCATGAGGGGCATCCTCATAATGAACATGCTTTTGATGGTAAAGGAGAAACACATTTTCGAGTGAAAATTTTATCTTCTTCTTTTTCTAATATGACACGCGTAGAAATACATCGAGCGATTTATAAAGTTTTACAAGAAGAGTTAGCTACTTGTGTTCATGCTTTGGCACTTGAGGTTGAAACACTCTAATTTTTTGATGAGACGTTTTTAGGAACGGGGATGGGCCTTTTGATAGATTTTTAACAAATGGTCTGTATCGACGTGGGTATAGATTTGTGTGGTGGAAAGACTAGCGTGCCCAAGAAGTTCTTGAATCGTGCGCAAATCTCCCCCCCGTGATAAAAGATGGGTGGCAAAAGAATGGCGCAGTGTATGAGGCGTTGCAGTTTCTGGTAAACCAAGGCTTGCACGTAAATTACGGACAGCTTTTTGAATAATGGCAGGCTGTAGGGGACCGCCTCGCGCCCCACGAAATATGGGTTGGTTATCCAATAAAGGATATGGGCAACATTTGAGATAATTTTGTACAGCTTCGTAAACAATTTTGATGAGAGGAACAAGGCGTGTTTTGCCGCCTTTTCCTGTTATAAATAAACTTGTTTTTTTAGGATCAGAAAATTGTTCTGGTGTGAGGCTTAAGGCTTCTGATATTCGCATTCCACAGCCATAAAGAAGCATGAGGACAGCAGCATTACGAGCGCTAATCCAAGGTTCATTTTCCAGTTGATTTTCTTGTTTGACTATGTGAAGTGCTGATTTTATCGCTAAAGGTTTTGGGAGCAATTTGGGGTGTTTGGGGCTTCGGATAAGTTGAGCTGCGGGAACATTGACGATTCCTTCACGTGATAAGTATTTGAAAAAAGAACGGATGCCTGCTACTCCGCGGCTTAAAGAGCGCGCACTTACATTGTTTGTACGCCGATAAGCAAGATAAGCACGCAAGTCACTGATGCGTAAATGAGCAAGATCTGTAAGGGTTGGTGTATGGCTTAAGTGTTGACAGAGAAAAGACAAAAATTGCCGCGTATCACGTTCATAGGCTTGCACTGTTTGTGCTGACATACGACGTGTTTGGGTAAGACACTCTAACCAATTTTTCCTTGCGTTTAAAATTGCATGGTCTGCTGGAATGAGAGGAATATTTTCATCTTTTCTCTTGTCGTTTTTGATGGGCATTATCTAGTTGAGAGTTTCTTTCTTTTTAGATTTTTCATCGTTAGAATGACCATTCTTGTTTTGGGGTTGCTCTTCACGATTGATAAGTTGCTTTTCACCTTTGAGAGAGAGTATTTTCACAAGATTGTGTGTTGACATCAAATGCGCAAAAATTAATCCTAAAAAGCCATTTTTATGAAGTTTGGCAAGTTGGCTTGCTGATAATTTATTCAATTTTTCTTCATCAACAACCCAAAAATGTTCCAATTGCGCTGAGAGACCTTTATCGTTTTTCACATTGATGGATTTTTGGCTTAGAAGATCCATTTCTACAAGAGCATCAATAAACTCAGAGGTTTTCTCCATAGCGATTTTAAAACTTTCAAGAAAGCGAATACGTTCTTCCATAAAAGGAGAAATAGAGCCATCGGAATTAAAAAGTTCTGTTCCTGCAACTTCATTAAACATACCGGACTGTTGATCAAAGCAGACAGAAAGTTCTTTTTCATTGCTAATTTGTGCCAAAACAAAAGGATAGCGACGGACAAAAGCTGGAACATAAGTATTGTTTTTCCAACTTTTATCAGAAGCGATATAGTCATTTTCGTCATTAGAAAGACCGACAAGAGCTGCGGATGTGTAGTGCCGTTTTTTTTGTTCATCTTCGGCGCACATAAATAAAATAGGATAGTCTAGCGCTGCTTGAAAATATTCAGTACTTGCTAAAGGAACCCAATGAGTATCCTTGGCAAAAGACATATCAGTTGGAGGAGCAAATTTTAGATTTTTATGGGAAATTTTGTTGATTGGTGTGATATCTTTGTAAAATAGCATAATATTTGCCATAAGACTTTCTCCTTTATTAATTTGTTTTTTGTTACCAAGAAAGGTCTTTTAGAAGATTGTCTCATATGGCAACAAGATTGAATAGAAAACTATAAGATTGAAGGGTTCATTTTTGAGAGATAATATTTTTGCATGAAGTATAATAAAGAAAAGCTTAAAAATAAAGTCTATCTTGCCATTATTGGTATGCCTCATGGTATAAAAGGAGATGTTTTTGTTAAAATTCTAAGTGCTGAGCCACAGCGTTTCAAGTTTTACAGCACTCTTTATGATGATATGGGGCGTTCTTATGAAATTGTAACTCTTCGCATACAAAAAAATAAGGCGATTGTACGTTTTAAAGGGGTAGAAAATCGTAATGCGGCTGAGTCTTTAAAAGGTATTCGCCTTTATGTGACGCGTGATCAATTAATTGATGATTTGATGGAGGATGAGTTTTATCAAGTCGATTTAATAGGCTTGTGTGTCCAAGATTGTGGGGGGAAAATCTTAGGTGAAGTGTGTGGTTTTTTTAATTTCGGGGCTGGTGATTTGCTTGAAATACGTTTGAATACAGGTAAAAGAGTTCTTATTCCCTTTAGTAAGGCGGCGGTACCAGAAATTTGTATGGATTCTGGTTTTCTTGTTGTTGATCCCATGGCCGCTGGTTTAATTGATGGGGGAGACAATGAGAAAAAGGAAATAGCTTGAATCTAAAATAAAGATGAAGGTAAAAAACAACAGATGAATTTCGTCAATAAAAAGTGGAATGTGTGAAAATATTAAAAATGCTCTTTTGAGCAGATATTGTAAGCACTTTATCTCGAAATAGTCCTGAATTTTTAGAGTCTTTTTTAGTGCAAGTATTTAGAAGGATCGTATTGAATATGGCGCAGATCAAGAAGACTCAGATTAACGCTATGGCGTTAAAAGTCTTGTTTGTGCTATTTTTGCTATTAAGAGTCTGTTTAAGAAAATAAGGATAAGAAATAAAATGAAATTTCAGGCGCGCGTTTTAACCCTTTATCCTGAAATGTTTCCTGGTTTTTTAGGGTATTCTTTAGCAGGGCAAGCTTTAGAGCGTGGAATTTGGTCACTGGAGACGGTACAGATTAGGGATTTTGCTTTAGACAAACACCATAGCGTTGATGATAAACCTGCTGGTGGGGGAGCTGGTATGGTAATGCGGGCGGATGTATTGGCGGCTGCTCTTGACTGCTGTCCACAGGATTCGCCAAGATTGTTGATGAGTCCACGTGGGCGTCCTTTTGACCAAGCTTACGCGCATAGCTTGGCTCGTGATACGGGTGTAACGTTAGTTTGTGGACGTTTTGAAGGGGTTGATGAGCGAGTCATAGAAGCACGAGAATTAGAAGAAGTTTCTATTGGTGATTATATTCTTTCAGGGGGTGAAACAGCTGCATTGGTTATCTTAGATGCTATTATACGTCTTCTGCCTGGAGTGATGGGGAATGCAGCTTCTGCAAGGTGTGAAAGTTTTGAAAATGACTTGCTGGAACATCCGCAATATACCCGCCCTTCTCTTTTCGAAGGGCGGGGTATTCCGCCTGTATTGCTCTCAGGTCATCACAAAGCGATCGCAGATTGGCGTCAAAGCCAAGCCGAATTGTTAACACGTCAACGTCGCCCTGATCTTTATGCGCGTTATAATAAAAATCATCAGAAAACTTGATTCATATGATAAGGTGGTGTATTGCATGGCTCTCTTTTTAGAGAGTTTTTTATAAAAGGTTTTCTGTAGTTCCAAAATTAAAATGAAGGAATGGTGTATTCGCTCCTGTGTAAGACATAGCCTAAAGAGCTCCTTATTCTTAATAAAGGCTTTTTTGGTAAGAGTTGAGCGCTCTGACTGTTCGATAAAGAACATGAAGGATAAAAGAAATGAATATTATCGCACAGCTTGAAGCTGAACAATGTGCAAAAATTGAAGAAAAGCGCCAATTTCCAGCATTTCAGCCAGGAGATACAGTCCGTGTTATGGTGCGTGTGACAGAAGGTACACGGACGCGTGTTCAGGCTTATGAAGGTGTCTGTATTGCGCGTTCAGGCGGTGGGTTGAATGAGACCTTTACAGTACGCAAGATTTCTTATGGTGAAGGGGTGGAGAGGGTATTTCCTGTTTATTCTCCTTTGATTGAAGGTGTTGAGCTGGTGCGCCGTGGTAAAGTGCGCCGTGCAAAACTCTATTATCTACGTGGCTTGAGAGGTAAAGCTGCACGTATCGCTGAAAAGAGAGATTATCGGAAAAAAGCTGAAAAGGTTGTTGAGAAAGTAGAAGCAGCATCTGTCAGCACAGATGTTGAAAAGCAAGTTTCTGAGTAAAGATTATATCGGCTAAACTTTATGCAAAAGCGGCTTTTATGCCGCTTATTTGTGTCTTTCTTGATTCGTTTTGCCTTTTAAAAGGCTTGGAGTGGACATAAAAATGTTCAATCTATCAATTTTTCCTCTTTTTATTCTTAATTATGGGTGCAGTTTAAGAGACTATTGCATATATCGTGAATACTCAAAAGGATAAGTTTAATCTGAAAAAATGTCTGTTTATATTTGGAAAAGATTTTAGACCTTTGACGTGAAGATAAAAGTGTATTAGATTAAGGCGAGTTTTGCGGATCATATCCGGAGAGTAATCGGTTTTTTTATGCGTGACCTTTAATCCGTTATTTGAGACAACCGACCTGTAATATCGGTATCTTGAGATGCCAAACAAGTAAAAACGAGAGAGTATGTTTAGTCGTTTTGCGCGAACTTTCTCGTTCATTGCGGTTGCAAAAACCAGGTCAGGATATTTTATGATAAACCAGGTCAGGATATTTTATGATAGAGACAACTAGGATAAAAGAGCGCCCTCGTTCCCCTCATATAAGTATTTATCGTTGGACAATTACTATGGCCATGTCCATTGCACACCGCATTACGGGTATGGCACTTTATGTTGGAACGGTTTTTCTTGCTGTTTGGTTAATTGCTATTGCGTGTGGCGAGGAGACATTTAGAACAGTTTACGAAATTTATAGTTCTTGGTTTGGATTGTGTATTTTGTTTCTTTATACTTTGGCAGGGGTTCATCACATGGTTGGTGGTGTTCGCCACATTGTTTGGGATCTGAAGCCTTGCCTTTTGGCAAAAGAAAAGGCAACAGTCACTGCTTGGGCGACAGTGTTTATTTCTCTTATTGTTACTTTTGCGATTTGGATTATTGGATATACCGTTGTTTAGCTGGGGGTGAAAAGAGACATGAAAAAAGATTTTCGAACGGAACTTGGAAAAGTACGGGGGCGTGGCAGTGCTCATGAAGGAACAGAGCATTTTTGGCTAGAACGTTTGACGGGGTTTATCAATCTACCACTTTTGATATTTTTTATTGTTCTTATTCTTTCGCTTGTGGGAAAGGATTATAGTATTGTGCGTGCAAGACTTGCACATCCTATTGTTGCTATTTTGATGGGATTGATGACTTTTTCGGTCCTTTATCATATGAAACTTGGTATGCAGGTAGTGATTGAAGATTATATTCCACGTGAAGGTTTTCGGATATTCTTTTTGACGTTAAATATTTTATTTTGTTTTCTCATAGGTGGTATCATTATTTTTTCTCTTTTGAAAATTGCATTAGGGGGTTAAACAAGTATGGCGGGTACAGGATCATCTCTGGGTGCTAAAGCAGGTAACGCCCCTTATCGCACTGTAGATCATAAATTTGATGTTGTTGTTGTTGGGGCAGGTGGTGCAGGATTACGTGCGACACTGGGTATGGCAGAACAAGGATTAAAGACAGCTTGTATTACGAAGGTTTTTCCAACGCGCTCACATACGGTTGCAGCACAAGGGGGAATTGCTGCATCGCTTTCAAATATGGGACCTGACAATTGGCAGTGGCATTTATATGATACCGTGAAAGGTTCTGATTGGTTGGGCGATACCGATGCAATGGAATATTTGGTGCGTAATGCTCCTGCTGCTGTGTATGAATTAGAACATTATGGCGTTCCTTTTTCGCGAACGCAAGAAGGCAAAATTTATCAGCGTCCTTTTGGTGGACATACGACACAATTTGGTGAAGGTCCGCCTGTTCAGCGTACTTGCGCAGCAGCTGACCGTACAGGCCATGCCATTTTGCATACGCTTTATGGACAAAGCTTAAAGCATAATGCGCAATTTTTTATTGAATATTTTGCACTCGATCTCATCATGACGGATGGGGTTTGTACGGGGGTTGTGGCATGGAATCTCGATGATGGTACAATACATCGTTTTTCTGCCAAAATGGTTGTTCTTGCAACCGGTGGTTATGGACGGGCTTATTTTTCTGCGACATCGGCGCATACCTGTACGGGTGATGGTGGTGGAATGATCGCACGCGCTGGATTGCCACTTCAGGATATGGAGTTTGTGCAATTCCATCCGACAGGGATTTACGGTTCTGGCTGCTTAATTACAGAAGGAGCTCGTGGTGAAGGAGGCTATTTAATCAATTCTGAAGGTGAACGCTTTATGGAGCGTTATGCACCTTCCTTTAAGGATTTGGCTTCACGTGACTTGGTTTCGCGTTGTATCACACTTGAAATTCGTGAAGGGCGTGGCGTTGGACCTAAGAAGGATCATATTCATTTGGTTCTCAATCATATTGATCCTGCAATCTTGCATGAGCGTTTACCAGGGATTTCAGAATCAGCACGGATATTTGCAGGGGTGGATGTAACAAAAGAGCCTATCCCCATCTTGCCAACGGTTCATTATAATATGGGTGGGATTCCTACCAATTACTACGGGGAAGTTCTCAATCCAACGGCTGATTCGCCTGATCGTATTCAACCAGGGCTGATGGCGGTAGGAGAAGCAGGATGTGCTTCTGTTCATGGTGCTAACCGCTTGGGGTCAAATTCATTAATTGATCTTGTGGTGTTTGGTCGTGCTGCTGCCATTCGCGCGGGTGAAGTTATTGATCGGAATGCAGAAATTCCACCCATCAATGAAGAAGCTGTTGACGAAATTATAGCGCGTTTTGATCGTTTACGTTTTGCACAAGGGGCAATACCAACAGCTGTATTGCGTGAAAAAATGCAACGCACGATGCAAGAAGACGCAGCAGTCTTCCGTACAGAAGATTCTTTGAAACAGGGATGTCAACGGATGAATAAAATCTGGGGGGAATTGTCGGATCTCAAAGTCACAGATCGTTCTCTGATATGGAATTCTGATTTGGTTGAAACATTAGAGCTTGAAAATCTTATGGCGAATGCAATCATGACTGTTCATTCTGCCGAAGCACGTTCAGAAAGCCGTGGCGCTCACGCTCGTGAAGATTATCCAGAGCGTGATGATAAAAACTGGCGTAAACATACGATTTCACATTTGTCAAAAGAGGGTAAGGTGACATTATCATATCGACCTGTCCATGTGGACCCGTTAACATCTGAAGCTGATGGTGGGATCGATTTAAAGCGCATTGCACCTAAAAAACGGGTTTATTAAGGGGAGAATAAAATATGGTACAAATTAAGCTTCCCAAAAATTCTCAAGTAAAACCGGGAAAGGTTTGGCCTAAACCTGAAGGTGCTACAAAGCTGACGGAATTTCACGTGTATCGTTGGTCGCCTGATGATGAGGAAAATCCTCATTTAGATACTTATTATGTGGATCGTTCTGCTTGTGGTCCTATGATTCTTGATGGGCTTTTGTTTATTAAAAACCATATTGATCCAACTTTGACACTTCGTCGATCATGCCGTGAAGGCATCTGTGGTTCATGTGCGATGAATATTGATGGAACCAATACATTAGCTTGTACCAAAGGGATGGATGATGTAAAACATCCCATTAAGGTCTATCCGTTGCCTTCCATGCCGGTTGTTAAAGATTTGGTTCCTGATTTAAAGCGTTTTTATGCACAACACCGAGTCATTGAGCCTTGGTTGCAAACAGTTTCTCCTGAACCTGCAAAAGAATGGTTACAAAGTCACTCCGATCGCCAAAAAATCGATGGCCTTTATGAATGTATTTTGTGTGCGTGTTGTCAGACTTCATGTCCAAGTTATTGGTGGAACGGTGATCGTTATTTGGGGCCCGCTGTTTTGCTTCAAGCTTATCGCTGGATTGCGGATTCACGTGATGAGATGTGTGGTGAACGTCTTGATAATTTAGAAGATCCTTTCCGCCTTTATCGTTGCCATACGATTATGAATTGTGCGCAAACTTGTCCAAAGGGATTAAATCCAGCGAAAGCGATTGCTGAAATTAAAAAACTCATGGTTGAACGCCGCCTTTGAAAATTTACTGATTGATCAAAATAAAGCGCAAGGTGGGAAATTGTATCTCCTTTTAGCAATTAAATCTCTAAAAGAAGATCGGCTGCTTATGGGGGCGCAGTAGCTATAATCATTCTAAAAGCGAAGTAATCTCTAAAAATTAAGCAATCCTTGTAGAAGCAATCCTTGCAATGGCTGAGCAGAAAACTCATAGTTGAATATTATCTTTGAAATTTGACCGATTAACGAACAGTAAAAAGAAAAATAGAAAATTGTGCGTGTTTTTGTGCCTCTTTGAGGCTTAATCTCTAAAAATTTATTGGCTTCTATGAGGCGGTTAGTATAGTTATTATTGCCTTTAAAAAGGCATTAGTCTTTCGAGTAAACTATACTTTAAATAGCGTTCTATGTAAAAACAATAAAATCAATATGCCATGTGTTTTTATTTTTATTAAATTCGCATCATAATTTATACTTTGATGCAGATTTAAGTAATCATTTTTTATAAAAAATGATTACTCTGTATAAATATAGCACAAAAATAAATGCTGATACAAATATTAAACGCATGTAAATTATCTAAATGAAATACAAAGGAGTGATCATTATGACAATTCGTCATTTTACGACACATTTATTGTAATATCGAAAACATTGCTAATATTCAAGGATTAGGAATTTTTGATAATATCATTATATATATAAAGGTCATATTTTTTATTTTAAAGATTGGATTGTTAATCGCATTAAAAAACAAAATTTATAGTTCTCAAAGAATGGAGAACGTAAAATCCCTCTCTATTGTAGAGATAGATCATACAGTTAAGGGGGAAGTAATTTAAAATTATTGTTACGTCATAGATTTAAATTCATTAAAGAGCAGATAAGACGTTTGAAAAATAGCAAATTTATAGGTTTCTCTAAAAATTTAGAAAATGATAGTAAGAATTCTAAGAACACGTGTTGCGAATGTGGAATAAGCGGTGTTTGTAGGTTCGTTTGAGTTGAATAAATTCAATCATCAAAGAAAATATGTTGTATTTTGACGAGTTTCGGAGGTTTTGATTTTATATGTTTTTATCTATAAAAAATAGAGATTTCTAGGTTTAGATCTTATTTATTATGTTAGGGTATTTCATTGTTCTTGTATGTATGCTTAAGAAAGTTGTTTAAGCAGTAAAAGTGTTTTTTATTTTTCAGCATAAAGGATATTTCTTAACATGAAAAAGAGGTGTCCAAGTATTAACGGTATAATCAGTCATTGTTTTGGTATTTATTCTGTTGTGCTGTAAAACACTATCTTATTTAGGATGTGGTAATTAGAGTGGTTAGAAGGTGAAATCTGCTAGGTGAGGGGGCGGATTGTTTGCAGATTAGTTTGCGTGTTAAGAGGCTTCGTCCTTTGAGGTGTGATAGGTGGAGTCTGTTAGCCAATTACGTAAACTAGAGCGAAATCTACGTGGACAGGTTTTTAACCTAACCTCTCTTATATATTGTGATAGGAAATTCACATTAATAAGGACTACGGCCGGTTACAGAAAATAGAAATCATTGCGAAAAAACAAGCGTGCTTGTTTTAAAATTTTTAATATTTGTGATCATAGTGACATGCGAAATCTCCTGTAGTATCACGCAGACCGTTCGTATTCTCGAGCCAAGAGTTGTCCATATATCCTCTTCAATCTGATCTTCACGAATTGATGCAAGAGATGGGTACGAACACCTGTAAGAATAAGCAGACGCAAAGCCAGTTGTATCATTCTTGTTGCTTTGCAGAGTGTTTGATAAAAATCTGGAACATTTCTCCAATTCATTGCCGGTTTATTAATGACTTTATGGCGTTGTTTTTTTAAAAGAGCTTTTGCTGTTGCAGCTTTTACTTATCAGATGGGAGTTAAGAGTATTATGTATCTCTGTTGGCGCAATCTTTGAAAGTTTCTATACAGCCGCCTAATTTGAGGAGAATATGAAGCTGTAAAGGTGCAAACCAGTTTCCATTTTTAGCATCATTTTTTAATTCTGCTTTACGGCTTTCAAAAGCATCTAGAGTAATGTCTTTTAAATAATAGAGATTACACATTGCTTCACGCTTTTGTTTCTCTCGTTCTTTAATAAGATCAAAACCCTTATGTAAAACAGAACGCCCCGAACCAAATACACTTTGCTTGTCAATTTGCACGCTTGTTTTTAAGAAACCTTTCTTTAAGGTGCCTAAGCTTATTTCACTACAGAGTTCGTGGATGGTATAATGGTAAAGCCCCGATGAATAATATAAAATTTATAGAGCATCTCCATTTTTACACTTCATAAAAGAACAAGTTGGGCGCCATTAGACACTTTGCAAACTCCCAATGTTGTGACAATTTTTGGCATTTTGGATGGTTTATAAAAGGCATTTTTAGTGCTTTTTTGTACAATTTCATTCTATACGGCTTTATTTACTTATAATGTGCAAGAGACATGGTTTTGGTTAATAAACAGCTTTGAAATGAGAGAATCCTACGGTACTAAGATCTTTTATCCAACACGCAAAATAATGAACACTCTTTATAAGACAATGTGATGCATCTTAAGAAGAGTGATTGTAGATCTGTTCTTTTAGGAATTTTTGCTTTTTGTGGTGCAGAGAAGAGAGCAGGAATATTCAGAGTAGAGCTTACCTTATGTAGTCTATGGATATCATCTTTAGGAGAGGGACATAAGCCACGTGATATGGTTAGCAAAGCTTGCTTAAGAGAAATTTGGTTGTTTACGAACAACTGGAGGTTAAGAATCTTTCTTCGTCCGAAGAAGACGTCGTATATACTACTATACTTTTTATTACCAAATAGAACGTGGTTTATGGATGCTAAATCGAAATGATAATTTATTTCGTATGAGGTTTTCCGTATTTGGAGATTGTTTGGTTAAAAAACATATTTATTAACCACTTGAAAATAGCGCTTAGAATTTTTAAACGATAAGTTTTGGTCTTGATGACGATAATTATTTGTGATGATCGAAAGTACCTATTTTACGAAGCTTTCATTGATAGGCGAATCAAAATTTATTCTTTTCTTTTGTTTAAATATTTATTTTGCAGCTATTTTTTCTTTTTTGCATCAAAGATACTTTTTCAAAAGGTAAATGGAAAGAATGATCAAAGGCAAGAGAATAAAGAGAGCCTTATGTATAATTTGGTTTTCTCGTAGAGTTGTTGTCTATTAACTTTTTTCCTCATGAAGAGTGTAGAAAATCCATCGGAGAAGCAAAGAGAATAGGAAAAGTTAAATAAATAGCCGTAACAATTAGTTACGGCTATTTTTGTTTGCTTCATATTACCGAGAGAGGAAGCTCCCCTTAAGCGATTTTTGATTTAGCAAAAATCGGGTCGTAAAAGACTTCAGAGAGTTTTCTATCTTTAAAGAACAACACTACGTCAACTGTTGTATAGAGAACGATTTTTATCATTTCTAACTCGAGTTGCCGGCCAATTTCTGATCTTTTAATCAAGGTGGCACATCGCTCAAATGTTTGCAAAGCGCTGTTAGCATGCGTTGTTGTAATCGATCCGGGATGACCAGTGTTGAGCGAATTGAGATATTCCCATGCTTCATTGCCTCGCAATTCAGCGAGAAAAATTCTGTCAGGCGACTGACGCATACACGCATCTAGGCATTCTTCAGCTGAAACACGGCCTACATTGTTACCATAAATCATATGTACATGATTGGGATGATTGGGTAGAAAAAGCTCATGAACATCTTCAATTGTGATAATACGCTCCTCTACAGGGACCTTTTCAATTAAAGAGCGCGCAAATGTTGTTTTACCAGATCCTGTTTTGCCTGCAATAATAATGTTGCGTTTGTGAAGGACGCATTCTTCCAAAAATTCAAGAATTTTTCCCTCACGTTTACTTTGTAAGAGTTGAACTTCAAATGGTTCCAACCGTGTGAAGTCCTGCCTCGATAACAAGTTATTGGCTTCTTTTGCTGAAGGCTTATTAAAACTTACATCAGAAAAATCGTCAAATGCCCCTTCTTCTTTGAGTTCTTCTAACGTTTTAACTATGAGAGAATGTTTACGAATTACAAAGGAAAGAGCACCATCAACAACAGCTGGTGTTTGTATAATTGTACCACGTTGTCCACCAGGCAAGAGCACATAATTAATACTTCTGGGAGCCATACCGTTATAAACGATAATAGCTGTAATAAGCGTTTGCAAAAAAGTGGTTGTTAACTCTGGTACGCTATGTAGTTGCCAACCCTTAAAGCTTTTCGTCCATACTTCACAGGGGCGGCAAATCGATAATTCAGTGATCGTGGGATCTTCTAAAAAACAATCAAGCGGTTGCAGAAGCTGAAAAACTGCTTGATCTTTTTGTATCGGGTTAACGTGTGACGAGACTGTAGACATCGCTGAAATCCAGATCACGAGCAACAAAAATATTTACTCGTTCGCCTTGGTTTTTGTAAAGTGTTGGTGTGATATTGATGGAATTTTGAAGAACATCGATTGCTATAGATTCAGCATTCTGAGCTCCTTTATTTTGTGAGTTATCTTTATTTTCTTTGCTGCTTTTACCAACTTTTCCTCTTACCCATTCTCCTAAATCACCGATAATGCTTACCATAATTGCACTACCAAATCGTTCCCAAAAATGTCTGTCAACCCAGCCACCAATACCCGCTTCACCCAGAGGACCTGTGCCTGGTGAGTCAAGATTGACAACAACACCAGAAGGCGTTTCAATGCGTAACCATTGCACAAACACGCGCGTTTGTCCTTGTTGTATGCCACTTTGGTAAAAACCAACAACTTTAGAACCACGGTCAAGCAAAACAACACGTCCACTCGTGGAATAAATATCGCGTGTTAAATGACACGTCGTCATTCCGGGTTGAGATGTAATGATTTTTGTTTCTAACGTACAATCTATTTGCGTTCCTTGTGTAATCAAAAAGTCACGGTTACGAAGTTGCATCGCATGTGATTGACCTAAACGCACGGGCTGAAGGTTATCAAATAATACGCCATTACCTCTATCATTATTCGATGCTTTATTATTTGTATCTGTAGATCCTTCGCTACCACCGTTGTTAAGGCTAGAACTGAGCATACGTTTGCGTGCTAATTCTTCAGAATCTTGGAGCATATGTGGAGGAATGGCTGTTTGAAGAAGTTTACTCAATGCCGGTGGAATATCCAAGTTTGAATCTTCTGTTTGTGTTGATTTTTCTGCTTCTTCTACAATCTTTGGCTCTTCTATAATCCGAGGGACATAGTTTGGTATAATTTGCTGTACTATTTGTTGTGGTTTTTCTTCCTCAACCTCCACGGTATTACGCATTTTAAAAGCTTTCCAAGTCAAGGCAATCGGTATCGCTACTATGACAATAAGTCCTACCATTAACAATGCACGGGTACCTGGAATTGTTGGACGACGTTCAGAACCTAGTTCGGACCCTCCATAGGTACCTTCAATATGTTTTTGTTCGACGTTGTCCAGTTTTGTACCTTTTCCCTCTCCTTCCTTATTGTCAAACATCATTTTCCTCCTTTATTGATACGATAAACCACCGAAGATACTGTCCCTGTTGTGTTTGGTACGCCATTGGGGTCATAGGCTTCATTAAAAACAGCTAGAGCGCGTTTACCAAGCCGTATAAGCCATTTAGGATTGACCTTATGAACGGCGATAATATCATTAGAACTGCCGATAACGGTGCGTGGTATTAAGCTTTCATTACCTTCAGCATCTACGACATAAATCGATGGCATATCCATGTTAGCGGGAAATTTAAAGTAAGTAATACGCCCATTGTCCCAAGCATTTATCGGAGCAATATCTTGGTGACCACTCATGGTATAACTGAGATTATAGCCGTTGACGCTTTGGTGAAAACCACGTTCAATCGCAAGGCGCCGATTGTTTTCTTCTGACTTTTCATCGTTTGAATCGGGATAATGGAAAGCCAATTCATATGTTGATCCCGCACGGTCATTCCGAAATTGTAGTCGGAATTTATAACTCCGTTTGTCGGTTACAACGATGAGATTGGTATTGGCAAGTTCTGCTTTTGGTTTAATAAAAATATGCCGCCCTTTATGAGCAAAGGCATAGGCTTCAGAATCGCCAAAGGCATGAGTTATGTACTGTTCACCTTCTTCAAGAATAATATGTGTTGCCACACCAAGAACTGTTTCAATTTGAACCACATCGGCTTCGTTATATGTTATATAGCGAATGCGATGATCATATTGTGAATTTGATGGACTTTTGAGCGCCTGCACAGGTACCGTATAAAGAGAAGAAAACGAAGACAATAGAACAACGAACGCAAGTTTTTTCATAACAATCAATTCCTTAATCATTCAACAGTATTTCTGGGTCAGAACGGTAACTTGTTACTTGAAAACCAAGGGGGTTAAGCAATCGATCAGATGATTTCATGGGTGCACCAACATAGGTGTAACCAATTGTTGCAATTTGGTGCTGTTTTGGTCCAGTAGCAGCACCGTTGCTGTCAAGTTGCTGAGTCGTAAAACGTACAGTTGCTTGACCGAGTCCATTAGGCTGGATTGATCGTACTTTAACTGTAATACGTGCTTTGTTGGAAAGCACTTTGTCCCGTGCATTTTCTCCATCATAGATTTTATAATATTCTTGTTGAACAGATGCCGCACTTAAAAGTGCTGTTGTGTCATAGTTCAGTTGAATAGTATCGTAGTCGTAAGTTTCGCGGTTAAGTACATATTGGTTTAGCCAATATCTATCTACAACTTCACCATAGCTTTCTTCGTGTTCACGCATGATTGAGATAACATCAACTGCACCCGTCGTATTATCAACGCGCAATACTAAGGGAGTTGGAGCTGGTTGAGAAAATCCAACAACTCCACATATCATACCGAATAAGCCAAAAAGACCCACAGTACTCGCAACACGCCATGCCGTTCTGCGCGACCTTATAAATTCATTGATAAGATCACGTTCTAAGCCACGGCTTTCTTCATAATAACTTCTAAGTTGTTCGGCTTTCACTGGTTTTGCTTGTTTTGTTTTCATCTGTCTCCTCGCTTGATTTCGGCAGGGATTGTTTTATTAATAGGCACGCGGTTCCTATCATTAGGCTGTTTTAGCTTTGGTGCTAATGCACAAGCCGATAAAAGGTTTGCAATCAAAATTATAAGAATGATCGACTTCATTTTAATATGACTCTTTTTACTGTTATATACATTCTGATATTTGTTGTCATTATTATAATTTTGACACTAAAGTAAAGTGTATAGTTTACGATAATTTATCTTTTCTTAATTTCATTTTTTAATTTATGAAAATAGCTCAATTTCAGTGCAAATATTTTTTACTTTAGGATTGGATATCCTTATTATTTTGTCATATGGATATTAGGGGCGTTTGTTACGGGAACCATTGCTTTTTATCTCATCTAGTTTTTATGTCTCCATAGATGTCCAAATGTAATGCCTTTTGCGAGAGAATTGGCCATGCTTGATAG
>NZ_JBHIRR010000009.1:67866-72333 GCF_042197325.1 Bartonella sp. AA16NXGY
GATCAATTTTACTGAAAAGTTGCGTGAACACTGTAAAGTCCATGGAATTCCTCTTTAACGAATTTTCAACTTTTTATATGCTTTTTGAGCATTTTTCGTTGAATTTTTTTAAGGATAAAATGAAACTTCGTAGACCTTTTCGATCTATGAGAGAGAATTGAGTATTACGCATTAACTTTTTCTTTTTACGAGCATACAGGAAAAATAATATACAAAATATTGCTACAAAAAGCTTTACCTAATGAATCTTATGGTAGGCATGTTCGTGTTTTTACTATTCAAAATTTTTATGTTATGTTTATCTTTCTGTTGTTTGATAAGTGTATGTTCAGCATTGCGTAAATGTGTAACCATTTGTAGTTTTGCTGTTTCATTTTGTAGCATAGCAAGCATTCCAATTATATGTGCTTGTAACTCGGCAATACTTTTTAGATCTTTTGTTGTCGTGATCTCGTTTAATAGTTCTTCAATTTGCTGAAAACGATTGTTTGCTTCTTGAAAAGTTTTTAAACTTACGGCTTTATCAGTGATGGCTGCATATTGGATACGCTTGTTGATAAAACTGCTAGATTCATGGATAGTGACAGGAATTTCTTCTTCTTTTAAAATATTTTCAAGTGATGTAGATAGAGCAGAAGTTTTATTTCTATTGTAGAGATTCTCTGGATTTTTGAGAAAAAAGCTACTGTGATCTGTTTGTACATTTTTAAGTTTTTTAGTGTCGAATTTTTGGCTTCCCGTTATAGACTCGTGTATCTTTTTTACTTCCTCAAGGTGTTTTTTTAGCATATCGAGAAGTTGGGCATCAGGTGGCGCTTTCTTTTGCTGTGGAGTTTTTTTAGACTTTGATGTATTTGAAGATGAACTTCCAAAAAAATTGGGCCACTTCGTTGGAACGGATGCCGATAAATCCGCCGACCCAGCGCCCCAAACCCAAGCCATCGCTGGGTTTGAAACCCCTAAAGTTATTACAACTACTATTGAAATGACCTTTTTTTTCATGTTTCCCTCCTGTCATTTTTTGCGTGCTGTAAGAAAATTGGTAACCATATTGCCGGATCATCACCAACTTCTGCGATAATGCTTTCGGCTAACTCTGCGTTATCAGGCGTTCCTGATAACACTAAGAGCTCGTCACTAAAGTCGTGTTCGATGGTTTTTCCATCGCGTGTTAGATGGAATTTACCAAGATTCAGTTCTGCAAGCGCAGATTGATCACCCTGCTTAATGAGGAATTGGCGACTAAACTCACCAAGTCCTTTAACGAGTTCAAATTCGGCATCTGTTAGTTTAAAGCCTTTTGTATAATCTTCATAATTTGCTTTGGGATTGGCTAGAAAAATGTAAGTTGCACACTGTTGAATGAGTGTTTTGGCAATATTACTTTCCAAGGCATCGCTAGGCTCTTGTGTTGCATAAACAAAAATACCATTTTGTTTACGGATGGTCTTTTGTTTATTTTTGGCTAAATCTTCAAAGTACGGATCTTGCAAAGGCTTCCAAAACTCGTCAAAGATATACATAAACCGCTGTCCGCTAATCATGCCTTCTGTGCGGTAAAGCAAATACATCATCACTGGAGTGCGAGTTTCAAAATTATCTAAGAATTCCGTGATATCAAAGCCGTAAATTTGATGTGTTGAGAGATCAAGAGCATCATGGGGATTATCAAACAACCACCCATAATCACCACCTTCACACCATTTTAGTAAGCGAGCATGAACAGATGGGTGAGCATTATAATCACTTAAACGTGGATTTGGTAAAAATTGTACTAGAAAGGACAAACGACGGAGTGATCGGTCAATGTTAGCACTCATAACAGACATAACTGCTTTGTTAATTTCTTCTTCGTCGTGATGCGTGACTTCACCACCAGCTTCTGCCAATTTTTTAACAAATTGTTTCAGAAAAATAAGATTTTCTTGTGTGGGTGGGAGTTGGAAAGGATTGAAACCACTTTTTCTGCCTGGCTTGAATGTTAAATATTTTCCACCCATCGCCCGAATGGCAATTTCCATGCCACGATCTTTATCAAAAACAACAGTTGTCGGCTTAAATTTTTGTGCTTGTGCTAACAAAAAGCCGAGTAACACGGTTTTACCGGAACCAGATTGTCCGATAAGTGCGGTATTACCAAGTAAACGTTTATCTGTCGAGTCCTCTTCAAGTTTGGAGGCATGAAAGTTGAAATAAAGCGGTGTTTTACTGGTTGTTTTAAGAATTGTGACGGCTGGTCCCCATGGGTTGCCAGTGGGTTTTCCTGACATAAAATTATGAAAAGATGAAAATGACAAAAAGTTCAATGATGTAATCGGAGCAGGACGTGGTCTCCATTTCCAATTGCCAGGAAGTTGTGCCCAATAGCCAGCCTCTATCGCTAAGTCTACAGGTTTGGGCAGTACCGCAACGTCTAGTAATGCTGCACTTGCTTTGGCCATATGGTCGCGAACTTGTTGAATTGTATCACCATAGATCGTCAATGTGCAGTGATGTTCTCCCATGACAAAATGCCCACTGATAAGCTGGTTTAGTGCTTCGTCAATTTGTTCAATTTGGCTCGTTGCCACATCTCGTGCATCAATAAGATTACGCTGATGCCGTTGTAAATAGTCTTTAGCAGCATGTCGGGAGAGCACTGAAAAGCTCTGCGTCAATACGAACTCGAAGTCACTTTCCAACAAAACATTTAATTGTCCTGGTTTGGTTGTTGCATCATATTCTTTAATTTCAAGCATTCCAAATCGACGCATTCCACTGGTTGTTCGCAGTTCACCAAGAGCGCCCCATTTTGAGAAAAAAGGTCGATTGACAGACATATAGTCAGCAAAACGGTCATGGCAAATTGGCATAGGGCGATATTCACCATTGACAAGCATTCCAAGGAATTCAAGTGCAGAAGAATAAGCATGCCCATTTTTTTCATAAGCACCAAGAAGTTCTGCACCGTAACGGTTTAAAGATTGGCCTAAAGTACGATTGATGTCATTGAGTTCTTTGATACATGTGTCTTGTCGCATCTTTTTTTGATCAAGCGTTTCACGTTCATGTTTAGAAAAGAACGACATAATTTTATCCGCTATCGGTTGAAAAATGACAGTCAGATATAAATCATTGACCATCAAATTATAACCAGTAAAGCTTTGTCGATATTTTTCATCAAGTTGATAGCAAAACATTTGATCAAATGTTGAATCAGGATATTCATAAACACGGCGGCGCACAATATGCGTCCAAAATGATAAATTGGCTGATGCAAGACCCCGTAGAGTATTGTTAAGCTCTTTTATCCATTGAAAAATATCTTCTTCTGAAGCGCTTTGATGCGAACGCCCGTCAATTTTCCAAATTGACAAATATTCCGCATTTTTAGTAGAAATAATCGTATCTGTAATATGATGTGAATAAGGTAGAAATAGGCTTACAGGTGCCTCTGATGCAAGGCGTTTGCTGCTTTCAACAGCTGTCATGTTTATCTCCTTTTACTATAATCAGAGGGACTATAACTTGATGCGCCCCAAAAACCTTTGTTACGATTGCGAAATTTAGTATCGATCCATAACCACCAGATACGAAACGCCTTATCATCGTTTTTAGTAATTTGCACCATAATGAACCATAATGGAGGCGCCATAATCCACAAAAAGATACTTACTGTCATGGCAATAACAGCGACCCCCATAACCATAACGATAAATGGCATCATGGGGACACCCCATATCGTTGGAACACGTGTTGCTCCTTTGAATAGGGGGAATTCTTTTTGCTCTTGTGATTTCATGGGGTGCTCTTGTCAGTAGAGGTAAAATAATATGTGGCTAATATAAAAGGCTGCACCAGCAATAATGACGCTGAAGGCCCATCGTATAAATGTAGCTCTTGCGATGATGCGAAATATATAAATAAGCAAAAGTAATAAAAGAATAATGAGGGCAACGATAGGAATAAGTACACTTAATCCATATTGCATTCCTATGAAGGCATCCAAGCTCTCTGTTTCCGTCTGAGCATATGCAGATTGCGTTATTAATAACATCATTGAAGTGATGATAATAACATTAATCCTGTTGCACGTCTTCGCTTGAAACGTATTTGATTGTTTCATATTCTTTATCCCCTTTTAATTAAAGTTGCTATAAATAATATTCCTTTTTTCAGTATGGCTACATTATTACTAGTACACACCTATAATTGATGGATATTAAAAACATTACGTATTATACTGATTCATGAATTACCTTTCAATAATATTGCAGTAAGTTTGGTTGTAGAGGGCACGATAATAATACTGATTGCCCATCGTATAAACGTATCGTATTGTATTGTATTGTATTGTTTGTAATTGATGCCATTATTATGGTGTTGTAAATAGCAGTGTAACAAGTTGGGTTGCTGAACCTGCGATAACGACCCCGATTGCCCACCGTACAAATGTGTCTTTTCCGATGTAGCGTCCTGCATAACCAA
>NZ_JBHIRR010000010.1:0-5718 GCF_042197325.1 Bartonella sp. AA16NXGY
TGACAACGAGGCATTGAGGCAAAGGGGTGGATTTTAAGGCAAAGGGATTGAAATTTCTTGAGGAAGAGGTAAGCGTAAGGCATTTATGCTGTGTACTTGAGGAAGTTTTTGATGAGGGCAATGAATGAGGTTGATCTGGGACTGAGGTTGATCTTGTCTGCGTGCTTGGCTTTCAATAGAACACCCTTCCTTGGGAAAAGGAAATTGTGCTATCTCTCAAGTGGCTTCTTCTTTACTTGCACACCCTTGTGGTTTTGACATTGCTTGGTGATGTTAACATTTGGCAGCTTTCTCATAAAAGCTTTATGGAAGATGAAAGTTTGGGTTTTGAAAAAAATATCGAAAAAATCAATTTGGGCCGGTTTTGTTGATGATTTAAATCGTCATAAAGACAAAGCAACCTCGTTACGATTTTCTTGCACTCGTTTGCTTCTTCTTTGGAAAGCAGCTTATCTTCCTGAAAATAAAAAGAGCACTTAGAATTTTAGAGTCAGAGACCCAAATTTGTGCAATAGAAGAAGATATTTTTATGAAAATTTGATCGAGGAGAAAAGAGAAGCCTTAAGATAATAGGGGGTACACTGTGAGTGATGAAAACATGATGTTTGAAGTTGATGAAAAAAAAGGCACCCCTGATATTGTCTTTATAAAAAATGAGGGGCAATGGAAAAAATGCATCATTGGATGAAGAATTACGGTCTTTTTCGCTGGAAGAAGCGTTTTTGACAAGCAAAAATTATAAAGTCATTTTTTTCATTGCTTTCATTGTGGCAGCTTTAAGAACGGCTCTTCTCTTCTTACTCATGTGGCTTGAGTGGAAGTTGGCGGGGTGGGAAGGGGATGTCGTGGCAGCTCTCTTTTGCATCGTGCAGGTTATATTAGATTTAATTTTTGTACTCATTCCTGTTGCCTTTGTGGTGCGTATCATTTTTACGCGTTTGTTGAAAAAAAAGATCGATAAGTTGGATCAGGAAATCTGGCAGCGAAGAAAAACGGCTTACCAACAAAACAGCGTGTGAAGGGAGGGCAGAAAATGAATACTGGTCTTTATATATTCTCATGCGTTGTAGGAGAGACCTTCTATTCGTGCGATGTTTGAAGTTGATGAAAAAAATGCACCCCTGATATTGTCTTTATAAAAGATGAGGAATACAAGCGCTTGATATTGATGAACTCTCATTCATTGTGAGGACGAAAGCTTCGGTTCATGAAAATGGCTTAAAAATTGAGACAAATGAGGGATAAAAAATGAGGGGCAATGGAAAAAATGCATCATTGGATGAAGAGTTACGGTCTTTTTCGCTGGAAGAAGCGTTTCTGACACGCAAAAATTATAAAGTCATCTTTTGCATTGCTTTCATTGTGTCAGCTTTTATAATGGCATTCTTTATGTTTTTTAAGTGGGATTTGACAGGGTGGTGGAATTATATCCTGTTCATTTTAACATTAATATTGGTTTTTATATCAGCGCTTCTTTTTGTACTCATTCCTGTTGCCTTTGTGGTCGGTATCATCTTTACGCGTTTGTTGAAAAAAAAGATCGATAAGTTGGATCAAGAAATCTGGCAGAGAAGAAAAACGGCTTACCAACAAAACAGCGTGTGAAGGGAGGGCAGAAAATGAATACTGGTCTTTATATATTCTCATGCGTTGTAGGAGAGACCTTCTCTTCGTGCGATGTTTGAAGGTGATGAAAAAATGCACCCTTGATATTGTCTTTATAAAAGATGAGGGATACAAGCGTTTGATATTGATGAACCCTCATTCATTGTGAGGACGAAAGCTTCGGTTCATGAAAATGGCTTAGAAATTGAAACAAATGAGGGATAAAAAATGAGGGGCAATGGAAAAAAATCACCATTGGATAAAGAACCACGGTCTTTTGCGCTTGAAGAAGCGTTTCTGACACGCAAAAATTATAAAGTCATTTTTTGTATTGCTTTCATTGTGGCAGCTTTAAGAATGGCTCTTCGCTTCGTATCCATGTTGCTTGGGTGGAAGTTGGCGGAGTGGGAAGGGGATGTCGTGGCAGCTCTCTCGTTAATTATGGAGCTTATATCATGGTTTATTTTTTTGTTCATCCCTGTTGCCTTTGTGGTTCGTATCATTTTCACGGTTCTGTTGAAAGAAAAGATCGATATGTTGGAGCAAGCAATCTGGAAGCGGAGAAAAACCGCTTCTCAACAAAACAGCGCATGAAGGGGCGGGGAAAATGATAGATATTAAAATAATGGATATTGTTGTTGTACTCTCGTGGGGTGTGGGCTTGACGCTTTTCACGCTGCTTTCTGCCGTGGTCATGATGTTTATTTGGGCATTGTATTACTCTACTTTCAAGCGGGTGAGGCTGTATTGCCAAGTGACAAAAGAATTAAGCCGCGTGCTTGAACAACCTGTCGTTTTTGAGCCGTCTAGTGGGGAAATGCCGATGATTAAGCCGTTATCTGAGGAAAAAGAGTTTTCTCTTTCTGATGAAGAAATCTTAACGATGGAAAGTGCAACGGCGCTTTTAAAGAGTTTGGGGTGGAAGGTGGAAATTGAAGGAAAAGGAGATCATTTGGCCACCTATTATTTACCAGATCGTGAAGTGCAGTTTCTTTATAATGCTGAGAAGGGGTATCCGCGATTTGATTGTGCAATTGCAGTGGTTTCTGGTATCCATGCGGCGGCTTGCCAAACGATAGACCCTTATAATTCTGGAGGCTTGGTTGCTCTTGAATTGAGTTTTGATGTGAAGGGGTTGGAAATTTTTGAAGAAAAGGTAAGCGTTGGATGTTTACGTCGTGTACTCGAGAAAGCTTTAGATGAGGCAATGACTGAGGTTGATCTTGGCAAGATGCTTCACTCTCAATATAGAATCCTGCCTTGGGAAAACAAAACTGTGGTCCCTCGGTTGGCTTCTTATTCCCTGCGTTATCTTGCGGCTCTGGCTTTGATGGGCGATGTTGAAACTTTACACTCTTATCAGAAAAGCTTTATGGAAGGTGAGAAGCTGGGCTTTGAAACAAGCATCGAAGAGGAGCATCTGGAACGCGCAATGGTGATTGCTCAGGCGGTAGAAAAGACAAAGCAACCCAGTTACGATTTGCTTCAACAGGCGGCAAAGGATTTTTCCATGGAGGTAGAGAGCTATGAATGTTTTAGAGCTACAGATCCCAATTTGTGCAATAGAAGAAGAGATTCTTATGAAAATTTGATCGAGGAAAAAAGAGAAGAATTAAGGCAACAGGGATATTTTGTTTACGAAAAGGACGCGATTTGTGAAGTTGATGGAAAAAACTATCGTCCTCATATTCTTTACATAAAGGATGGGGAGTTAGAATATATGGATGTAGAAATTAGGATTGATGAAAAAATTTATTGAGAAAAATAAAGAGTTTAGATAATTTAAAAAGAGCTTAAACCTAAAAATAATGCGTAAAAAGCGCGAAGCGTAAAAGCAGAGGGGAACAATGCAGGAGAAAAAAGCAACATTTGAAGAGTCTTTCTTTTCATTTAGAAAATTTATGGTGTCTTCAGTGGAAATGCGTAAAGGGGTGGGACGGTGTAAAATAATAGGGCACCGCTTTTTTATCATGTTTTGTACATGTCTTATCATGATGGCTTTAGAAGTTCCTGCGGGTGCAAAGTCTCTGGTACAGCCGTTGCAATGGACAAGATGGGAAGGAATTGGTTCTCTTATTTTTCTCTTACCAGTGTTGATATGGTTTTGTCTTCTCACACCCCTTCCTATTTTGTGGGGCATTTGTCGTTTTAAAGAGCGTAAATTGGAAAAAATAAAGAAAAAACTAAAAGAAAAAACAAAGCAGCAAGAGATTAATCAATGAGGTTATACGCATGAGGAGTGAGGGCGCGGTTTTTATTTTGTTTCTGCCGATTGGATGTTTTCTTCTAAATGCAGTTACAGTTTTTGCCATTTTTGTGAATATGATTATTGTGGCGCCTTATTATTCTTTAATAAAGCGTTTGAGGCTCTATTACAGAGTGAAAAAACAAAGACGTTTGATGAAAGAACATCCACAGCGTTTTTGTTTCTTTGAAAAAAGCGGAAAAGAAAAAGAGAGAGTGCCGCAAAACTTAGCACTAGAAACAAAGATAAGTTCCTATTCGTTAAAAAAATGGCTCGCTTTTTCACGCAAAGATTATATCCTTCACGCATGCCTCTCTTTCATCATTATATTTTTCAAAGCTTATGTCTATGTGATTTTCTTTAAAGGGATAGATGAGATAGATGAGAGCAGATTTGAATATTTTGCCATTCTCTTGCTTTTCTGGTTTTTTTTATCGGTATGTATTTTTGCAACGATCCCTGTTGTTGTGATCCTTCGTGAAATTTTAACTCATCGATTGAAAAAGAAAATTCAGCAGTTGGAAGAAGTGACTGAAGCAACCCAATCAATCAATTTATAAAGAGAAGGGGATAAAATGCATTACGAAATGGCGGCAGCTTGGACGGTGATTTTGATCATTCTGCTGGGGGGTGTTTTTGATTTTTTCTTAACAATACCCATTGTGGCACTGTATATTTCTTTTATCAAGCGTTTGATCTCGTATTACAAGGTTACCAAACAATTAAACGCAGCGCTGAAAAAGCGCATGTAGTGCTCGTGTCATGGGGGAGGCGTAAGTTTTAGATCATGCCATTTCTTCACGGCTTGGGAGGAGGGCATCGATTGTTTTTCTCATTTTACGCTGATCTCTGGGGGAAAAGGGCTGTTGGCAATGAATAGGCTGATGATAGGTTTGTAATAGGCTTGTATAGGCTTTAATGGGGCGGTTTATCGGAAGTTTTGTTGTTTTCTGTGAATTTGCAAAATCGTAAAAGCGTGAAACTGTAAAAAGGCGTGTGGTTGCTCAAGAGCCGTGATGGTTGTGGGGAGGATATGGGGAGAAAAGGTGCCAATGGAGAGGCGTAAAGGTTGGATTGTGAAATGTGTCAAAATTGGAATGTGGGCGTTTTATGAAAAGGGAAGTGTGTGTGGAATGGTGTTGAAAAGATAAGGAAAATAAAGCGCGCGTGTGGCACTGTATATTTCTTTATCAAGCGTTTGATCTCGTATCACAAGGTTACCAAACAATTAAACGCAACGCTGAAAAAGCGCATGTAGTGTTCGTGTCATGGGGGCATAAGTTTTAGATCATGCCATTGCTTCATGACTTGGGAGCAGGGCATCGATTGTTTTTCTCATTTTACGCTGATCTCTGGGGGAAAAGGGCTGTTGGCAATGAATAGGCTGATGATAGGCTTTAATGGGGCGGTTTATCGGAAGTTTGTTGTTTTCTGTGAATTTGCAAAATCGTAAAAACGTGAAACTGTAAAAGGGCGTGTGGTTGTTCAAGGGCTGTGACGGTTGTGGGGAGGATATGGGGTAAAGAGGGTGCCAATGGAGGCGTAAAGGTTGGATTGTGCAATGCGTCAAAATTGGAATGTGGGAATGGGGGATTGGGGGAATGGAGGGCGTTGGGGGAAAAGGGCTGTTGGCAATGAATAGGCTGATGATAGGTTTGTAATAGGCTGGTGATAGGCTTGTATAGGCTTTAATGGGGCGGTTTATCGGAAGTTTTGTTGTTTTCTGTGAATTTGCAAAATCGTAAAAACGTGAAACTGCAAAAAGGCGTGTGGTTGCTCAAGAGCCGTGAGGGTTGTGGGGAGGATATGGGGTAAAGAGGGTGCCAATGGAGGCGTAAAGGTTGGATTGTGCAATGCGTCAAAATTGG